>JANXWV010000072.1 GCA_025350965.1 Rhizobacter sp. | reverse complement strand
GCCAACATCGACGAATTGCGCTCGCGCATCGACGCCGAAACCCGCCGCGTGACCAGCGGTGTGGGCATCAGCAACGACATCAACCGCCAGCGCGAAGGGCAGGTCCGCGCCGAGTTGGAAGCCCAGCGCGCCAACGTGCTGCGCATGAAGGCGGTGCGCGACGAAGGTGCCGTGATCCAGCGCGATGTCGAGAACGCGCAGCGTGCGTACGACGCCATCAACGCCAGGTTGAACCAGTCCAGCCTGGAAAGCCTGACCACACAAAGCAACGTCAACTTGCTGACGCAGGCCACGCCGCCGAACGAGCCCTCGTCACCCAAGATCCTGCTCAACACGGCGCTCGCGGTCCTGATCGGCGCGCTGCTCGCAGCCGCCGTGCCCTTGCTGCTGGAACTTCGCGACCGCCGGGCACGCAGTGCCGGTGATGTGGCGGCCTTCCTCGGCCTGCCGGTGATCAGCGTGATGCCGCGCCCGACGACGGGGCGGGTGGCCCGCCGCCCGTCGGCAATGCAGCAGCGCTTGATGGCACCGCGCGCGCACGCCAAGCCGACAGCTGGCGACGCCGCACCCGCGCCGCTGGGGGCGCCTGCCGGCACGAGCCTCACTGCGGGCGCCGATGCGCTGGACGACCGCTCCATCGGCGCCATCATCGCCGCGCAGCACCGGCTTTCCGCTGACCAGGTCAAGCGCGTCGTCGAGTACCAGAAGGCACACGCCGTTCGCTTCGGCGAGGCGGCCGTGGCACTCAGGTTCGTGAGCCAGGACGACGTGCTGAACGCGTTGTCGCAGCAGTTCCGCTACCCCTACATTCCCGAGGGCGAGCGCAAGCTCAGTGCCGAACTGGTGGTGCTGCACCAGCCGTTCTCCACGCAGGCAGAAGCGTTTCGTTCGCTGCGCAGCGAGGTGATGACGCGGCTCTGGACCGATGGCGACGCGCGCCGCCCGCTGGCCATCATCAGCCCCGATTCCGGCGACGGCAAGACCTACGTGGCCGCCAACCTGGCGGTGGCGCTCGCTCAACTGCCAGGCAGCCGCACGCTGCTGATCGACGCCGACCTGCGCGGCCCGCGCCTGCATGAAGTCTTCATGCTCGAGAACCGCGCCGGGTTGTCGGGCTTGCTCTCGGGCCGCCCCGACCCGCGCGCGATCCAGCAGGTGGCCGGCGTTCCCAGCCTGTACGTGCTGCCGGTGGGCATTGCACCGCCGAACCCGCTCGAACTGCTGGAGTGCCCCGCCTTCGGCGCGCTGCTGCGCGAACTCGCGGCGGAGTACGACCACATCGTCGTGGACACGCCGGCGGCGGTCTACGGGCGCGACGGTGCGGTGATCGCTGCGCGCTGCGGTGCGGCATTGCTCGTGGCGCGCCAGCACAAGGCCCGCACCGTGGCGCTGCAGGACCTGGTGGCCCGCTTGTCGGAGAACCGGGCCCGGATCGCCGGTGTGATCGTCAACGAGAACTGAGCTGCCCGCCATGCCGCCTGTCGACCCCTCCACGGCAGCGGCTGATCGCCGGGCGTTCCTTGCACCCGGCACCGACCTCGTGATCCTCGTTTTGCTGGCGCTCGGCTTCGCCTCGATGTACCTGCCGACCTACGTGTCGCTGGCCCAGCGCGTGTGGACGAGCGACGAGCAAGGCCACGGCCCGATCATCCTGGCGATCTGCGCGTACCTGCTCTATGCCAAGCGGCATGAACTGGCCGCCGTACAAGCCCGCCCTGCCCCGTGGATCGGCCCGCCGCTGCTGCTGCTCGGTGTGCTGATGTACGCACTGGGCCGCTCGCAGTACATCCTGTTCTTCGAGGTCTTCTCGCAGATCGTGGTGCTGCTCGCCATCGTGCTGCTGTTCCTGGGGCGGCCGGGCCTTCGCCTGGTCTGGTTCCCGCTGCTGTTCATGTTCTTCATGGTGCCGCTTCCGGCATCGGTGGTGGCGTCGATCACCGCACCGCTCAAGGCGGCGGTGTCCGCCGTGGCGGCCGATCTGCTGTACGACGTGGGCTACCCGGTGGCGCGTTCCGGTGTGACGCTGAGCGTGGGCCCGTACCAGCTGATGGTGGCCGACGCCTGCTCTGGCCTGACCAGCATGTTCACGCTCGAAGCGCTGGGCCTGCTCTACATGAACCTGATGAACTACACCAACGCAGGCCGCAATGCGGTGCTGGCGTTGCTGATCATCCCGATCTCGTTTTGCGCCAACATCCTGCGCGTGTTGATCCTCGTGCTGGTGACCTACCACTTCGGTGATGCTGCGGGCAAGGGCTTCATCCACAGCTTCGCAGGCATGGTTCTCTTCATGACCGGCCTCGCCTTGATGGTGCTGCTCGACCGCGTGCTGCGCGTGGCGTTCGTCGGAAAGAACCAGCGGGCATGATTCGCAGCCGGCGTTGGCAAGCCTTGATGGTGGCGCTGCTGATGGTGGCGGGCTCGACTGTAGCCACCTGGCGGCGGCCCACCGTGTACCTGGCCGACCAGATCGGGCAGCCGAACCTGCAAACACTGTTCCCCAGCGCGTTCGGCCAGTGGCATGTTGCTGCCGGGCAGACCCCCATCCTGCCCGCACCTGACGTGCAGGCCGTGCTCGACGCGATCTACAACCAGGTGCTCGCGCGAACCTACGTCAATGCCGCCGGCGACGCGATCATGCTGACCGTCGCGTATGGCGGTGACCAGTCCGACGGCACCGGCGCGCACCGGCCCGAGGCGTGCTACCCCGCCCAGGGCTTCAGCGTCACTGCGAACCAGGTCGGCAGCTTGCGGATCGGGCCTCGCAACGTCCCCGTTCGCCGGCTGTTGACGCAGCGCGACTGGCGCTACGAGCCGGTCACCTACTGGATCGCAGTCGGCCACGAAGTGGTGACCACCGGCGTGGGCCAGAAGCTGGCGCAAATGCGCTACGGCCTGCGCGGCGTCATCGCCGACGGCATGCTGGTGCGCGTGTCAAGCATCGACGCCGATGGCGCGCACGCCCATGCGTTGCAGGCGGCGTTTCTCGAAGAACTGGCGCGAGCCCTCGACGCGAAATCGCTGGACCGCGTGTTCGGCGCCGCGGCCGGAGCCTGAATGTTGCCGAGGTCCTTGACGGTCACAAGCGTCGTGTTCAGCTTCGGCCTGGCGCTGGGCTGCGTGATCGTGGGCTTGATGGTGGCGGTGCTGCCGTACTGGTTCATCATCGCCACCGCGCTGGTGCCGATCTTCTTTGTGCTGCTCGCGTGGCGCCTGGAATATGGCTTGCTCGCGGTGCTGGCCCTCGTGTCGGGCATTGCCCACGAGGCATTCCTGCCCAGCTTCGGGTTCCTGAGGGCCGGTGATCTTTCGTTCTTCGCCGTGCTCGCCATCACGGTCGCCAGTGGCCGCAAGCCCTCGAAGGGGTTCGAGAAGGGCGAGCTCAAGCTGTGGGTTCCGTTCGTGCTGTTCCTGTCGCTGGTGCCGGTCTCGGTGGTCCATGCCTACTTCTTTCGTGGCGTGCCCCCCAAAGACGTGCTGGGCGAGGGCCGGCACCTGATGTTCCTGCTGCTCTTCCCGTTGGCGTTGATGGTGCTGGACACTCCCGAGCGGCTGCGGCGCTTCGTCAACGGCCTGGTGGTGCTCGGCCTGCTGTTCTCCGTGGGCCAGATACTCCAGGGCATCTTTCACATCCGCGTGTTCGGTGACTCGGGCCGGCTGGTCGTCGCAGAGACACTGGACGTCAAGTCGTACGAGGCCACGGTCTCCAACACCGGTGGCCTCAACATCATCATCCTCGTGATCTTCATCGCCGCAGGCTGGTACGCGCTCAAGTCGATCAAGACGTTCAAGTTCCTGGCGTTGGCGTCGCTGTGTGCCGTCGGCATTCTGCTGACCTTCGGCCGCACGACATGGGGGTCGGTGTTGCTCGGCATGGCCGTGGTCGTGGCCCTGCTCGGTGTTCGCAACAGCGGCAAGATGCTGATGTGGTCAGCGGTGGGTGCCACGGTCGCGTTCGCGGCGCTCATTGCGGTCAAGCCGGCCATGCTCGATGCCTTCGTCGCCCGGGCCACCAGCGTCGGCAAGGAGATCGAATACGGCTCGTCGGCAGCCTGGCGTTACTACGAGGCTGCGCAAGTCATGCCGCAGATCGCCGCGAACCCGCTGCTGGGGCTGGGGCTGGGCGCGGCGTACCGGGCGCCCGCCCGTTCCGATGCGCTGCCCGAGCAGGTTCGCTACATCCACGACGGCTACCTCTACCTCGCGAGCAAGCTGGGCCTGCCGGCGCTGGCCTTGTTGCTGTGGTGCCTGGGGGTGGTGATGGCGCTCTCCTGGCAAGGGGCCCGCACCGGGCACGACACCCGGTTCCGCGGCGTGAATGCGGCCGTCTGCGCCAGCGTGATCGGCATCCTGCTGGCATCCATCACCGAGCCCCACCTGATGCGGGATTCGAGCCTTGCGTTCATCGGCATCGCGGCGGGCATCGTGGTGGCGATGAGGCGGTATGAGCGCGCCGGGCCGCCCCAAGAGCGAATACCGGAGTGCGCGGCACGAAGGTACTTCAATGAGCGCGCCTGAGCCGGCCGCGCCATGGCGTGAGTTGGTGGTTCGAAGCGGCACGGTGCTCGGCGTCCGGGTGGTGGGCGCCGGCCTCGGGTTCGGCTTCAGCGTGGCACTGGCGCGCGTGCTGGGGGCGCACGGGTTGGGCATCTACCACCTGTCGCTCACGTTCGCGTTGATCGCGAGTGTGGTCGGGCGCCTGGGCCTGGACGCCGCGATGCTCAAGTTCGGCGCGACCAGCCATTCGCAACGCGACTGGAGCCGACTCGCGGCCCTGCACCGCATGGGCATGGGCGTGGCATCGCTGGGTTGCTGCGTGGTTGCGGCCAGCAGCTTCCTCGCGGCCGACTGGGTGGCCACCCACGTCTACGGCGACGCCGCCATTGCCAGCCCCTTGCGGCTCATGAGCGTGGCGCTGCTGCCGTTCAGCCTGTTCAACCTCTACGGTGAGTTGCTGAAGGCCGGGCATCACCAGGCGCTGTCCTCGCTCATCCAGGGCGCGGCGTTGCCGCTCATCAACCTGGCGCTGCTGGCTTTGTTCGCGAGCAGCGTGACCGGCCCCACGGCCGCATGCGGCCTCTACCTGGCCAGTTGTCTGCTGGTGTGCATGGCTGCTCACGTGTTGTGGCGGCGCAGTGTGCCGCGCGCCGGGCCCGACGCTGCGCAACCGTTCAGGCTGCGCGCGCTGCTGGGCACGGCCATGCCGATGTATGCCTCCGCGCTGGCCGACGTGGTGATGACGTTCTCGGACGTGTTGATACTCGGCATTTTCGCCACCAGCGCCGAGGTCGGCATCTACACCGCCGCCGCACGCACGGCCCTGCTGACGCGGTTCGTGCTGCTCGCAACGAGCGCGGTGGCAGCCCCCCGCTTCGCCGCCCTGCACGCGGCGAACGACGCCGACGGCGTGGCCCGGCTGGCAGTTCGCTCGACGATCCTGAGCACCTTGTCGACGCTGCCGTTGCTGCTGATTTACGTGCTGTTCCCGGAGCGCGTGCTGTCGGTCTTCGGGCCACAGTTCGTGGCCGGCGCACCCGTGCTTCTGGTGCTGACGCTCGGGCAGTTCGTCAACGCCGCCACCGGGCCGGTCGGCTACCTGCTGAACATGAGCGGGTTGCACCGCATCCAGGGGCACATCGGGGTCGCGGGTGCGGTCGTCACCGTCGGGTTGTGCTTCGCGTTGATCCCTCTCTGGGGCCCTGTCGGGGCTGCAGCGGCCAACGCCATTGCCACGGCAGTGTGCAACCTGTGGCAGGTGTATGTGGCCAAGACCCGCCTGGGCATCCTGATGCTGCCGATACCCCTGCGCGCTCGGCGCGGCACACACGTGCCTGCCCAGGAACTTCCCAAGCCATGACGCGCCCGTTGAAGATCCTGTTCTACGACGATGCAGTCGAATTCGGCGGCCATGAAGTACAGACCATGGCGGGGGTGCGGCATGTGGTGGCGCAGCCGAACGTCGAAGCGGCTTTCATGTACTTCCACGGCAATGTCAGGCTGTCCCGGCAGATCGCCGAGTTGGCCGCGCAATGCCCGGCCTTCAAGCCGATGCCCCAGGACTACGCCTCCGGGCAGTTCCAGTTTCTCCGAACGCTGATCTCGGGCCGCGCGATCCGCAGAATCGCGGCCTCGATGGCGGCCTATGCGCCCGACGTGGTCGTGGTCGCACAAGGGGCCATCGCTTTTGGCAGCGTCGGGTTGATTGCCGCGAAAAGAATGGGGCTGTACACCATCAGCACCATCCCCATGACCCACCCGGAGCGATTCTTTTCAGCTTCACGCGTCAAGGCGGCGCTGCGCGAACCGGTCAACCGCATCTACTACCGGCTGCCCGACGAGTACTTCACCGTGAGTCCACGCATGGAGGACTACCTCAGGCGCAAGGGGCTGCGCCAGCCGGTGACCGTGGTGGCCGCCTCGATGGATGTTGCCGGCTATCAATCGGTCGACAAGAACACGGCCCGCGCCGCGCTGGGCCTGGGCGCCGATGACTGGGTGTTCGCGCTGGTCGGCCGCGTCCAGTTCTGGCAGAAACGACCCGACCTCGCCGTCAAGGGCCTGGCGCTGGCGCGCCAGAGCGTCGCGAACCTGAAGCTGCTGGTGGTGGGTGACGGGCCGGACCTCGCTGCGTTGAAGGCGCTTGTGCGCGCCGAGGGCGTTGAGGACGCCGTGGTGTTCGCGGGCTGGGCCGATGACTTGTCGGTGGTCTATTCGGCCATCGACGCGCTGATGCTCCCGTCGCGCTACGAAGGTGTTCCGCTGGTCATGCTGGGAGCCATGTATTTCCGGCGTCCGGTGCTTGCTTCGGCCGTCGACGGCATGGCCGACACGCTGCCGCCGCACTGGCTGTTCCCCAGCGGTGATGCGCCCGCGCTGGCAGCGCGGCTCGTTGAAGTGGCTGGCAACCACGAGCCGGCGCTGCTCGAAGCTCACCACCAGCGCGTGCTCGACACCTTTTCCTTGCCGGCGTTCGAGCGTGCCTTCATGGCGGCCATCGTGTCGGCCGTGGAGCGCAGCCACGGGCGCGCCCGCAACAGTCGCGTGGCGATCATCGAGCCGGTCGGTGGCCACGGCGGCATGAACTATTACGACTTCGGCCTGTGCGAAGGGCTGGTGGGCGCGAACGTCACGCCCACGCTCTACACCTGCGACGAGACGCATGCGACCCCCGGGCTGCCGTTCAAGGTGAACCGGGTCTACCGCCGCATCTTCGGTGCCGACCCGGCGTGGCGGCGCGGGCTTCGCTACCTGGCCGGGAGCGTGCGCGCGCTGATGGGTGCGCGGCGTGGCGGCAACAGGCTCGCTCACTTCCACGTCTTTCAGGTCGGTGTGCTCGAGCTGTTCAACGTGCTTCTCGCCCGGCTGCTGTTGCTGCGGGTGGTCATCACCGCGCACGACGTCGAGTCGTTCCGCAGCGAGTGGTCAGGCATCAAATCGATGGTCTACGGCCTGGCCGATGGCGTCATCGCGCACAACCGGGTGAGCCAGCGCGAGCTGGTGCGCGTGTTGGGCATGCCCGAGCGGAAGATCCATGTGATCCCGCACGGCAACTACCTGGGTCACGTCGGAGCAATGCCGCCGGCCGAGGCGGCCAGGGCGAAGCTGGGCCTTCCCCGCAACGCCACCGTGCTGCTGTTCTTCGGGCAGATCAAAGAGGTCAAGGGGCTCGACCTGCTGCTCGACGCTGCGGCGTCGATCAAGGCCGACCTGCCCGAACTGGTGGTGCTGATCGCCGGCAAGATGTGGGGGCAGGACTTCGCGCAGTACCAGGGCCAGATCGACCGGCTCGGCTTGCGCGACCATTGCGTTGCCCACGTTCGCTACATCGCCGACGACGAAGTCGCCGCCTATTACGCCGCCGCAAACCTGGTCGTGCTGCCCTACCGAAGGATCTACCAAAGCGGCGTGATCCTGATGGCCATGAGCTACGGCAAACCCGTTCTCGCCGCCGACCTGGACGGTATGACAGAAGTGATCGAAGACGGCGTGACCGGCCATGTTTTCCGCACCGGCGATTCGGCCCACCTGGCGCAGCAGCTTCGGGCCGTGCTGGCCGACCCGGCTGCCCTGCAACGCGTGGCGGCGAACGGGCTGGAACTGATGCGCACCGGCTACAGCTGGGAGCGCATCGGGCAACTCACCGGCGCTTGCTACCTCGCGGCGTTGGCCAGGGGCGTTTGAGCCCCGCCCGCTGCACGACAAAGCCCCCACTCAAATCAGGGTCAGCAGCACCACCAAGGTGTGATGCAGATAAAGTCGGAGCGTGTTTGAAAGCGATTTCAGACACCGGTTGCAAAACACTCGTTCGGTCCACTCGCGGCGAACGCCAGGCTCCCAACGGACAAACGGGGCGCAGGGCACTTTGCATCGCCGTCAGGCAAGCATTCGTTTGAACATCCACGACGAGGTGACCGATGAGCCCAACCCGACTGCGGTCGAGACCGAACCCGATGCTGGCTGCCGCCGGGGTGCAGCTGGCGCTGGCTGCAGGCCCTGCCGACACCCCGCCGGAGCCGGTGTCGACCGGCACGGTGCTGCCGTTCAAGCCGCACCTGTTCGAAGCCGCGAACGCGGTGCAGCCGCTGGGGGCCAAGAAGCTGCGGATCCTCGGCATTCGCGGCATCCCGGCCGCTCACGGCGGGTTCGAAACGTTCACCGAGTACCTGGCCTTGTACCTGGTCAAGCACGGTTGGGACGTCACCGTGTACTGCCAGGAAGACGGCGACGGTGCGGTTTGCGAAGACATGTGGCAGGGCATTCGACGCGTCCGCATCCCGGTGTCGACGCCCGGGGTGGCCGGCACGATCGTGTTCGACTGGCGGTCCACGTTGCATGCCATCAAGGAAACGGGCGTGGCATTGACGCTGGGTTACAACACAGCCGTTTTCTGCGCGCTCTATCGCCTGAAAGGCTTGCCGAACGTGATCAGCATGGACGGCATCGAATGGCGGCGCCAGAAGTGGGGCAAGCTCGCCAAAGCCTGGTTCTGGATGAACGACTGGCTCGGCTGCTGGCTCGGCAACCACCTCATCGCGGACCATCCGGAGATCAAGCGCCACCTCGAAACCCGGGTCGGCGGCGGCAAGATCACGACCATCGCCTATGGGGCCGATGCCATCACCTCGGCCGATGCAGCCGTGCTGGACAGCTACGGTCTCACCCCGGGCAACTACGCGATTCTGATTGCGCGGCCGGAGCCCGAGAACTCGATTCTCGAGGTGGTGGCGGCATGGTCCCGCGAACCCCGTGGCATGCCGCTCATCGTGTTGGGGAAGTACGAAGAAGGGCACACCTACCAAGACTCGGTGATCGCGGCGGCTTCGGGCGAAGTGCTGTTCGTTGGCGCCGTGTACGACAAGCCGGTGGTCCAGGCGTTGCGCTTCTTCGCGCGCTTCTACATCCATGGTCACCAGGTGGGCGGCACCAACCCGTCGCTCGTGGAATCGCTCGGGAGCGGCAACGCCATCCTGGCCCACGACAACCGGTTCAATCGCGGCGTTGCGGGTGATGGTGGGGTGTATTTCGCAGGCGAAAGCGACTGCGCGGACAAGATGAGTCTGCTGCTCGAAGATGCCCCGCTGATCGACTGCCTCAAAGCGGCCAGCCGTTTGCGGCACCGGGACCGCTTCACCTGGGACAACGTGCTCAAGGAATACGAGACCCTGCTCGCGGGTTGGATCGACGCACCCGACGCGAGTGCAGTCGCGGCAACGACTGCAAGCGGCGCAGCGCTGCCGCCCTGATGGTTCACACGCGCGAGTTGCAAAAGCCACGATGATCCCCACTGCCTTGGCACGCGCACAACCCGCCGAGTAGGAAGCCGACATGCCGGGCCACGCCGCGCCCCGACCCGACCCGACCGCCCCGATCAACCCCACACCCTCGCGCCCGAGGGTGCTCGTGTTGGGTGGCACCGGGTTCATGGGCCAGGCCTTGGTCAGGCGACTTCGCCAGGGCGGGCTCGGTGTTCGCGCGCTGGTCCGCAGAACATCGGGGCCGGCGCGGGCGCTGGCAAGCCAAGGCGCCGAGCTGGTCCAGGGCGACATCACCGACACCCGCTCGGTGGAGGCCGCGCTCGAGGGCATCGATCACGTCTACCACCTTGCGCGGGGTTCGGGCAGCACCTGGGCCGATTGCCTGCGGCTCGACGTGGAGCCGACCCGAAGCCTTGCCGAGCTGTGCTGCGCGCGCCGCATCGCCCTGTACTACACGTCGTCGATCGCCATCTACGACGGCGGGCGCGCTGCAGGCGTCATCACCGAAACCACGCTACCAAGCGGCGCTGCCATGCGCATTAGCCTCTACGCACGTGCCAAGGTGGCGAGCGAACAACTGCTCGCGCAGATGCACCGTGAGCGCGGCTTGGCCGTGGTGGTGTTCCGCCCCGGCATCGTGATCGGCGCCGGCGGCAGCCCGTTCCACCCGGGCCTGGGCGCCTGGCCGTCGTCGGCCCTTTGCCACCCTTGGGGCAACGGCCGAAACCGCCTGCCGTTCGTTCTGGTCGACGACTGCGCAGATGCAATGGCTCGCGCCCTGAGCGCCCCCGGAATCAACGGGCAATCGTTCAATTTGGTGGGCGAGCCCTGCCTGTCGGGCAACGAGTATCTCGACGCTCTCGAGCGTGTCGCCGGCACGCGGATCAGGCGGGTAAGGTTGCCGACGTGGTGGCTGTTTGCCCGGAGCGCCGCGAAGTGGGCGCTGCAAACGCTGGCCGGTTCGCCGGAACGCCGCATGCCGAGCTACCGGTACATCGACGGGTTGAGCTGTCGCGCGTTCTACCGGCCCGACCTGGCCAAGCAGCGCCTCGGTTGGGCCCCCGCATCCGACGCCGCCACGCTGATCAAACGAGGCATCGTGAAGCCCGTGCCGCAGGCTCTGGCATGAACAGCATGCAGCCGCTGATCGTCGACCACCTGGTGATCGGCGCGGGAACGTCGGGCTGCGTGGTCGCGGGTGGCCTGGCTTCGGCTGCCGACCGGTCCGTACTGGTGCTGGAGGCGGGCGGCGATGATGCCGGCTTGCGCACCCGCGTGCCCGTCGCCACCAAATGGATGTACGCGCGCCCGGCCTACGACTGGCAGCACACGAGCCTGCCCGACCCGAGCCTGCAGGGCCGGGCCGAACGCTGGGCGGGCGGGCGCGTGGTGGGCGGCACCAGCACGATCAACGGCACGATCTACGTGCGCGGTTCGGTGCAGGACTACGACGCATGGCGCGACGCGGGCAACCCCGGCTGGGGCCATGCCGATCTCCTGCCGCTGTTCCGGCAGCTGGAGCGCACGTCGATCGAAGGCGATGAATGGCGCGGCCGCAGCGGCGCGTTGCCGGTGGCATTCACGCGCACCCGGCACCCACTGGCGCAGGCCACTGCGGCCGCCATGGGGGCAGCCGGCCTGCCCTGGACCGACGACACCAACGGCGCGCACTTCGAAGGCGCGGGCTGGGCCCAGGTCACGCAGCAAGCCGGCCTGCGGGTGAACGCCGCGCGCGCCTTCCTGCGCCCTGCGCTGCGCGGCGGCGAGCACGCGGTGAGCCTGCTCACGGGTGCCCAGTGCGTGGGCCTGTTGATCGAAGGCGGCCGGTGCACCGGCGCTCGCTTCCTGCACCAGGGCCAGCTGCGCGAGGTGACGGCACGGCATGGCGTGGTGCTGTGCGCCGGGGCCATCAAGACACCGCAATTGCTGATGTTGTCGGGCATCGGTGCGGCTGCGGCGATGCGCGCGCTGGGCATCGCGGTCCGCGCCGATCTGCCGGGGGTCGGGCAAGGCCTGATGGACCACCCGGTGGTGAAGCTGTCGGCACGCGTGCGCAGCAGCACCTACAACGTCGAGGCCGGGCCGGTGGCGGGCCTGCGCCACCTGTGGCGCTACATCCGCCACCGCGAAGGGCCCTTCGCGTCGCCGCACGCCCAGTTGTTGGCGCACCTGCGCAGCACACCGGAATCGAGCCGGCCCGATGTGCAGATCGCCTTCTATCCTTACGCATTCGAGCGCACGCCGGGCGGCGTCAAGCGCGCCCGCACGCCGGCCGTGATGTTCACGGTCATGGCCTCGCAGGGGCGCGGGCAGGGCGAGGTCATGCTGGCCAGTGCCGACCCGCTGGAGCCACCCGTCATTCGCCATTCGCTGCTGTGTGACAACGCTGATCGGCAGACGCTCATCGCGGGCTGCCGGTTGGTGCACCGCATCGCGTCGTGCGCACCGCTCGCGCCGGAGATCAAGTCGTGGATCGAGATCGACCCCGGCAACGCCAGCGACGCCGACTGGGGCCGCTACCTCGATACCGAGGCGGCGCTGGCCTACCACCCGGCGGGCACCTGCCGCATGGGCGGCGGCCGCGATTCCGTGGTCGATGCGTCGTTGCGCGTGCGGGGCATCGATGGCCTGCACGTGGCCGACAACTCGATCATGCCCACCCCCGTGAGTGGCAACACCCAGGCGGCCGCGTACGTGATCGGCGCGAAGGCGGCCGAGCTGATGCTCGCTGAGCGCGGCTAGGGTTGGGAACGGCATGGCGAGGTCCGTGATCGCCGCGCTCGTGCTCGGCCTCGTCTGCGCCGCAAGCCATGGCGGTGCGGCGGGCAGCCCGGACAACACACCCGTATTGCGGGGCTTCAATCTCGGCGCTAGAGGCCATGCCCCGTTCGCGGCGAAGGACTATGCCGACCTCGCCGCCTATGGCGCCAACGTGGTCCGCATCGGCATCAACGTGCCGGTCAGCGCCAGCGGCCGGAGCTTCGACATGGCCGCCAGTGAATGGGAGTACCTCGAACGAACCGTGGAGATGGGCCGCCAGCACGGCTTCAAGGTCATCGTTGCGCTGGTGCCCCTGCCGTTGGGCGATGCCGCGGTTCACTGGAACAGCCCGGAGCTCAAGGCGAGCCTGGTCGACACCTGGGCCCGCGTGGCCGAACGGTTCAAGGGGAACGCCGTCATCGCCGGGTACGACCTGGTCAACGAACCTGTTGTCACGGAAGATCGGAACGGCGACCCGTGGCGTGATCTGGCCTTGAAGATCATCCAGGCCATTCGCGCGGAAGACGCCGACAGCACCATCATCTTCGAGCCCTCGCCGTGGGCCTTGCCGAAGGGCTTTGCGGGGCTCAC
The DNA here is from genome assembly GCA_025350965.1 of Rhizobacter sp. Lineage (GTDB taxonomy): Bacteria > Pseudomonadota > Gammaproteobacteria > Burkholderiales > Burkholderiaceae_C > LMDS01. The sequence goes on along the minus strand of JANXWV010000072.1, from coordinate 53,227 downwards.
ACCCTTGCCCTTTCCCGGTGTCGTGTACAGCTTTCACTTCTACGAGCCCCACGCACTCACGCACCAGGGCCTGTATGAGCATCGGGCTGCAGTCAGCTACCCGTCGGAGGCGGCGTCGAAGGCCGTTCTGTCGAACGCAGTCGAGCCGGTTCGCGCTTTCGCGCGCAAGTATTCCGTGCCGATATTCGTGGGCGAATTCAGCGTGGTTCGCTGGGCCCCTGGCGATTCGGCGGCACGCTTTCTTAGCGATGCCATCGAGCTCTTCGAGACAGAAGGCTGGGGCTGGGCCTACCACTCGTTTCGCGAGTACGAAGGGTGGGACGCAGAACTCGACCGGTCGCTGCCCCGCGGCGCAACGGGAACGCGGTCAGTCAATGCGCCCGCGATCCGGCTGCTGGTGGAGCGTGGGTTCAGCAAGAATCGGCGGGCTGTCAGCGGCCGGTTTCCGTGGCCGGCCGCCAGACCGTGAATGCAGCCAAGTCTCTGACCTTGACGAAACTGCGCGCCTGCAGATAGGCAGTGATCACACCGAGACGGTCAAACGTTTCCGGCCTGGAGAGAATCACGATGTCCGGCGCGGCGAGCCTGCCCAGGCACCCTGCCGGCGCATCCCCGACCGCTTGCACACCGGGCCGGTCCACGCAGTCATAGGGTTCGTGTTTGTTGGTGAGTTCGCCCATGTAGTCGAACTCACCGGGCAGGCCGTAGTAGCGTGCCCCCAGCACATCGGCCACCCACCACACACGCTTCCCAGCGGCCAATTCCTGCAACGCGATAGCCGAAGCGGACTGGTAGTCCTCTTTGCGGTGCCGGTCGGCAAACCGAAAGCACAGCGACGACGCAACGAACACGATCATGAACAGCGCGGGTACCAGCGTGGTTATCAATGCCTTACCGAACAAAAACCCTTCGGGTCTTTCACGCCAGAACCTCGCGAGGCCCAGGGCCAACAGCAAGTTCAGCAGCGGCAAGCTGGCGATCATGTGCCGCCCGAGAAACCGCCAATGCATGATGAAACCGGCAGCGACCACCACGATGATCGGAAAAGAGCCGAGCGCGAGCATCAACCCGAGGGCCCGGTTGCCCAGCACGATCCTGGCTTCCCGCAGCCCTGCCGCCAGGGTGACGAGCACGAGCACGGAAGCGGCCACCAACCCGACCGCATACGGGCGCAGCGACTCAGCGCCACCGTCGCGCACGACAAGCCGGCCCGGCCCGATGCCCGATAAACCGAGCATTTCATAGACCGCGAAGGCCATGCTGCTGAACGTTGGGCCGGACAACCTGGAGCCCCCCGCACCGCTCATCAAACTGTTGATGTAGTACGCGGCCAGCAAACCGGTGGTCGCGACGAAAACACCGATGCACAGGAATGCAAAACGAGCGTTGGAATGACCTTTCGGTGCATATCGATGGCGGAAGTACAAAACATAGGCACAAGCCGACGCCACCCAAAAGACGCCGAGCAAGCTCGCGCCGAAGAGCAATATTCCGCCCACCACGAAAATCAACAAACCCAGATCATCCGGCGCCCGATCGTTCTGACGTGCAGCCTCGATGTGAAGAACGTAGGCCAGAAGCATTTCTGCACCGGCGTACATCATGATGTACGGCCTGAATTCGTTCGAGTATTGCCAGACCATCGGGTGCAATGCACTCACGAGCAGCATGGCGCAGGCCATCGGTTTCGGAGAATCGCGCAGGGCCCAGAACAATGACGCCTGGCCCAGCATGAACAGGGGCAAATTCGACAATCTCAAGCCGAATTCACTCGCAGTTGACACCTGAGCCCACGCATACCCATAGACGAAGTGCAATGGCGTCTGTGACCCGTAAGGTTCGCGCAATGCCTTGTACAAATTGCCGAGCGAGTCCAGCGATGCGAAGTAGGCGTTCCAGAACTCGTCGATCCAGAAGCTGTCGTTGCCGACGGCGATCAGCATCACGCCGGCGTTCAGCAACAGAAAAACGCCCAGGCTCCACCGGCTTGCCACGAATCGCGAACTGCTCTGGGTCATGGTCTGGTTTCTTGGTCGGTGGGCATCGGCCATCGGGCGGGGCCGGCAAAGGCTTGATTGGGGCAACATGCCGGCCCGCAATGCACTACGGGGGCCGAAGCCCCCGTAGTGCGGTGTAAGCGCCAGAAGGCGCTTGCAGATTACTCCGAACGACGACGGCGAATCGAGTACCCGATCACGCCGAGGCCGGCCAGCATCAGCGCGTAGCTCTCGGGCTCAGGAACTGCGGTCACGGTGCTCTGCAGGCTGATGTCATCGATCACGAAGCCGCCACCCGTGAAGACCGTGCCGTTCACAACGCCCACCGGGCCGATCGCGAACGTCGTCTCGAAGAACACGCCCACGGTGTTGGTAGGGATGGCAAGCGTGGTGCTGAATTGCGTCCACGAGTTCGGGTTGACGCTGTTCAGGTTCTGGCCCGTGGTGCCGGCCAGGATGTTGCCGGTGCCGTCGAGATAGCGCAGTGCCCAGGTCAGGTTGCCGGTCGTGCCGGTCTGGCCCTTGGCCCAGAAGCTGAACGTGGGCGAGGTGCCCCAGTTCGCGGGGCTCAAGGTCAGGCCGCCGTTGTCAGCCGAGTTGCCGAACAGCGTGGAGCCGCACAGCTGGGCGCAGGTGACCGAGGCCGAGTACAGGCCCGAATGAGCGTCGGTCGACAGCGTGGCTGCGCTGGCGCCGCCCGGCGTGAGCCAGTAGCCGGCGCCTTGCATCCCGGCGGCGGGCTGCGTGCCGGTTGCGAAGATGGCCTGCGACGATTCGAAGCCGCCGTTGGCGATGAGGTTGACCGCCTGTGCGTTGACGGCAAAGCCGCCTGCAGCCAGGGCGGTCAGGCCGGCGATGGTTTTCTTGAGGTTCAACATGCTTGTCCCTTTGGTCAATGGTGAGGCGATCAGCCCCGCTTTGCTCTCCACGTACGAGCAGCGCTGCGCGTACGACCGTTGGCATGTGAACACGATTTCTGAGTTCGGTTTCTGAAATCGCTTTCACGCCTGCACCGATTCTAGATTCGCGTCTTCTCCACACCAAAGCGGGTTTTCCCGACAATTGATCTGCCGAAGGTGGTGGGCCCGCGCCCACCGCGCAAATCGTGACGATTTGTTCGATGCGCGGCACCTGTATGGAAGCCCTTTGCCCTGTGTCGACCTCTCGCCGCCGGGGCACACCGGCGCACCCCCGGATCGGGGGGTGCTTCATGGGTCGCCGGTGGCGCTGGCGCGGTGTCACATCAGGGTATTCCTCACGGGGTTTTCCTCTTGTCAGCGGGTTACAGCAGCTTTAGGATTTTGAAATCGCTTTCATAACTACTTCGGTACAGTTCAATGAACCACCCCACTCCCCGCCTCATGTCGTCTGCCCGCTCAGCCATGTACCTGGCCATCAGCGCGCTGCTCGCTGCCTGCGGTGGCGGTGACGCCGAGGCGCCGCCGCTTGCCGTTGTCGCGGTGGCACCGGCACCCGCCCCTGTAACGGCGCCTGCGCCCGCCCCGGCGGCTCCCACGCCGGCACCGGCGCCGTCTCCGTCCGGCACCGTTTTGATCAGCTTCGATGAAGCCAACCCTGCAGTCGCGGGTGTGGGCGCTTATGGGGGCGCCTTGCCTTCCGTCGAGGCCGGCCCGACGGGCGGTAGCGGCAATGCGCTGAAGATCCTCAAGCCGGTCTCGCCGGACACCTGGGGCGGCACGTTCTTCACCGTCGCGGCGATTCCGTTCACGGCCGACCGCAAGGCCATCACGGCCCGCGTGTACTCAACCCGCGCCGGGGCAGTGATCAAGTTCAAGGTCGAGATCGCCGGCGGCGCCAGTGTCGAGGTTGCCGGCACCGCAACGGGTGCGGCGAACACCTGGGGCACCGTGACCTGGGACTTCGGCGCGGTGGACACCACCAAGGCCTACACCGTCGTTGCGATCACGCCGGATGTCGACCTCGTCACCACTGGCCAGTCGTACTACATCGACGACATCACGCTGGCCCCTGCGGTGGCGGCCGCCCCGGCGCCCGCACCCAGCGCCACGTTCCTTTCCTTTGATGAAACGGTCGCAGCGTTCTCTCAGATGGGCGCCTACGGTGGCGCGTTGCCCAGCGTCGAAGCCGGCCCCGTCGGTGGCAGCGGCAACGCCCTCAAGATCCTCAAGCCGGTGTCACCCGACACCTGGGGCGGCGCGTTCTTCACCACCGCGACCATTCCGTTCGCGGCCGGCTCCAAGAGCATCTCGGCGCGCGTCTATTCGAGCCGCGCCGGTGCCGTCGTCAAGCTCAAGGTCGAGGTGCCGGGCGGCACCAGTGTCGAGGTGGCGGGCGCGCCCACCGGCGCAGCCAACACCTGGAGCACAGTGACCTGGGACCTGAGCGCGGTGAACCTGGCGAATGCCTACAAGATCATCGCGATCACGCCCGACGTCGACCTCGTCACGACCGGTCAGGTCTACTGGTTCGACGACATCAAGGTCGTGGCGTCTGCGACCGCAGCGCCGGCCCCGGCCCCTGCGGCACCCGTGCCGGTCACCATCGCAACGCTCGACGAACCCGGCGCCGTGCTCACCGGCTTCGAAGGCTGCTACGACTCCTCGGTGGTCGCAGACCCGGCCGGCGGCACCAACAAGGTCGGCAAGGTGGTCAAGCCGGGCAGCGGCGTGCCGTTCTACTGTGGCAGCACCGTCGTCACGGTAGCCAACGGCGGCTTCCCGGCGATCCCGTTCAGCAGCACGGCAACCTCGCTCACCGTGCGCGTGTACTCGCCCGATGTGGGCATCCCGGTGCGCCTGAAGGTCGAAGACATCACCGACGGCACGAAGTCAGTGGAGACCGAGGCGGTCACCACGGTCGCCGGCTGGCAGACGCTGACCTTCAACTTTGCCAACGCCGCCAGTGGCACCCCGGTGCTGAACCTGAGCACGTCGTACACCAAGGCAACGATCTTCTTCGACTTCGGCACCATGGGCACCGGCAAGACGTACTACTTCGACGACGTCACGTTCATCACCGGCACGGGCACCAACACGCCGCTCGTCACCTTCGACGAGCGCAGCTTCGACGGCAGCCAGTCACAGCCCTCGGTCCTGAACGGCTTCGCTGGCGCCGAGAACTCCACGCTGGTCGGCCCCAGCGATGTGGGCGTGCCGGCCGACGGCACCCGCACCGGCAAGTGGGCCAAGGTCGTGAAAAACGCGGGCGCCACCTACGCGGGCACCTCGATGCAGCGCAAGCCGAACGACGCCGTGCCGACAATCCCGTTTGCCACCGGTGCCACGAAGATGAGCGTGCGCGTCTACAGCGCCTACCCCGGCATGCGCGTGCACCTGAAGGTCGAGCAATCGGGCCGCCCGGACTTCAACAGTGAAGTCGACGCATTCACCTCGCTGGCCAACACCTGGGAGACGCTGACGTTCGACTTCGGCCCCGCCGGCAAGCACTTCGTACCCAGCGGCCCCGGCCCGAACGGCTACGTCACCGACTCGACGAGCCCCGCCTACCGCCCGACCTCGCAACTCGACGTGACCAAGACCTTCAACAAGGTCAACATCTTCTTCGACTACGGTCTGGGCGATGCCGGCTACGACGCGATGCCGGGAACGCGGACCTACTACTTCGACGACGTGAAGTTCGTCGGCCAGTAAGGTCGAGCGGGCCGGCCCGCCTCGGCCGGCCGAACTCGGGTTGAAGCTTTGGTGGCGGGCGTTTTGCCCGCCATTTGCGTTTCATGCACGAGCTGGTTTCATGCCCGAACTGGTGCGGCAAAGGCGCGCCCGGGCAGGCGTCAGGGGTGTTTGCGCGAAGGGCTCAGCGCCGCGAATGCTGGGCGGTTTTACGGCAAGCGGGCCAACGTGCCAGCCGCCACGTTCAAGGTCTTGCCGTCACTGAAGCGCACCGCGATCGGTGCCTTGGTCGCGTTGAAGGCGAGGTAGGTCATGCGCCCGTCGGCGCGTTTGAACACCTGGTACAGCGGCGTGTCGGCGCTGATGCTGAAGTCGGGCGTGCCCATCTCGTTCAGGCTGAGCATCCAGTGCAGCGTGTGGGCGCGGGTGTCGCCGAGTTCGACGCTGCCGTACTTGTCCCACTGCGCCAGCGCGGCCATCGGGTCGGCCAGTGCCAGGTACTTGGCAAAGATGTCCTGCCAGATGTCTTTCGGCGGTGGGTTCGGGGGCAGCTGGCCGCGTGCGGCGTAGGCATCGCTGTCCAACTTCAGTGCCGCCATGTTGCGCTTGACGAACGCCGGGTCACGGCCTAGGTAGGTCGAGAAGCCGGCAACAGGCAGCAGGTTGATGCCGTGGATCTGCCGCGGCTCATCGGTCCACCAGGTGTTGTGCGCGATCTTGCCGCCGAACAGCATGCTGACCTCGGCGCTCTTGTATTCGGGCGGCAGCACCTGGCCGTGAATGTCGAACCAGTAGTGGTTGATGGCCTCGACTTCGGTGGTGTAAAGGTACACGCCGAGGTCGCGCAACTCGCGGTTGCCGGTCAGCTCGCCCCACATGATCAGGCCGGCCCAGGCGTTGATGGCCTCCGACGACGATTCCTGGTTGTTGCCCCATTCGCCCAGGCCCACGCCCGAGGCCCACGAATGCCCCTCGTAGGCATCGAAGTTGCGCAAGAACGGGAAGTCGGCGCGGCCGCGCTGCATGGTGGCGATGTCGGCAATCAGCAGCTCCACCATCGCGCCCCACTTGTCCTTCGCGGCCCAGGCCGGGTCGCGCATGGCAACCTCGGCCGCCGCGCGAATGAAGTAGCCGTAGTGGAAGTGGTGGTCGTTCATTTGCTCGACCGCGAAGAACTCATCCGGGTAGCTCACCACCGTGCCGATGCCTTTGTCGTAGTGGAAGTAGCTCTTGTTGCTCTGGCCACCGAACCAGAATTCCATGCGTTCCTTGACCATCGTGAGCAGCTGGTCGCGGCCGTCCACGTCGCCCTGCTGTTCGGCCACGCTCGCCAGTTGCGTCAGGCGCGTCAGGCCCTTGCCCTGCCAGTACGCGCTGGTGCGCCAGTTGTCGTTGTTCTCTCGGCCCGGGATCAGCTCGCGGCGCTTGCGAATGTCGGTCTTGAGCAGGTCGGCGAGTTCGTCGACGCGCGGGCCGGTCTTGACCCCGGGCCAGTACGGAACAAAGCCCTGGTAGCGGTATTCGGTTTTGAACTGCGATGCCGCCAGCAGCTTGATCTTGCCGCGGATGCTGTCGTACGACGGGCCCAGTTTGCCGGCGACCGAGGCGTTGTTGAACCACTGGTGCGGGTACAGCCCGATCAGCGGCCCGTTGTCGGCGCCTTCCATCACGCGGGTCGTGACCTTGAACGTTGTCTCGACCAGGCTCGTCGCGGGTTCGTAGCGCCAGTCGGCACGCGTGTCCTGCACGAACGCATAAGCGTGGCGGCTGAAGAGCTGAACGGTCTCCGGCTTGTCGTCCGGCAAGGCCGCCGCCGAGAAGTAACCGGCACCCGCAGGCAGCCTGCCGACCCATTCGGTCGGCGAAACCTGCTCCCAGCGGCCACCGGTCGGGCCGAAGGCGGCGTACACCTTGCCGGCGATCTTCAGCGCCAGCACGCGCGCGTCGGCGGCTGTGTCCAGGCGCTCGGCCGGGGCAGGCAGGCGCAGCCGAACGTCGCCGCGCGAGAGCCGGAAGTAGGCGAACGGGCTCGCGTGGGCCACCGTCACGAGCATCTGGTCGTCGCCGCGTGCCATCGCGATGTCGATGGCCCAGTCGCTGGCTCGGGCGAGCTTGGCGGGCCCCGGCTCGAAGGCCAGCGGTGAGAACACCAGCGCGTCGCGGTGCGGGTAGTGGATTTCCGTATCACGCCGCACGGTCGGCACGACTTCCTTGGTGGCCAGCGCCATCTCGAACCCGGCTGGCGTCGTCTTGAAGGTCAGCGGGTGGGCGAACAGGGCTTCGGGCTTTGCGTTGAAAATCAACGTTGAATACCACTGGTTGGTCTGTGCAGCCGTAGCCAGCAACGCCGGGGTGCGCAACGGCGCGGCCGGCGCGGGGCGGTCGCTTCCCTTGGGCGACAAGAAGTAAGTGCCGGCACCCGCCTTGACCGGCTGGGCGCCGGCGGAGCCCGAGGTCGCCACGCCGAGCAATGGAGCGAGCAAGAGAACTTGGAAGAGCGCGAGCCCGCGACCAGAGAGCAACTTCATGTTCGGTTTCCTCATGCAAAGCCAGGGCGACCCATTGTTCATGAAATCGCTTTCAGGCCGACCTGCGGTTTACCCGCAACTGCAACTGCAACTGCAACTGCAACTGCAACTGCAACTGCAACTGCAACTGCAACGGCAACGGCAAATGGCAACGGCAACGGCAAGGTCTACGCCAAGGTCTACGCCAAGGTCTACGCCAAGGTCAACATCGACGTCTGCAAGCCACGGCCGCCCCGCCTGCGCGAGCATTGACCGGCCCGACAGCCGCGCGACTGGCACCGTTGCGAATTCCCCGGCGGTCTCGGGAAAACACCCGGTCTGCCCGGATTGACGCCGAGGGTCGTTGCCGACTATTCTTTGAAATCGCTTTCACGCTGTCGGCCGGGTCATCATCATGCAGAAACACCATCGTCGCATCCAACCCACCGAGCGTCGCACGCCGGGCGCATCCGCCGGGGGCTGGGGTGCGATCGGGCGCCTCGGCCTTCTGGCATCCGGGCTGGCCCTCAGCGGCGCAAGCAGCGCGGTCGACTTCGGCCCGTTCAGCCTGACCGGCTTCGCGAAAGTGGAGGTCAGCCGCACCAGCAAGGTCTGCGGCGGCGGACCGGGCAATTCCCTGAGCACGGTCAGCGACACCAACTCGTCCGCATGCCAGCTGTTCCCCGCCGAAAACCGCGAGCGGCCGTGGGCCGACGCACTGGTGCCCGGGCGCGAGTTCGCAAGCTCGAACAGCCACATCACCCTGGCCCAGCCCTACCTCGGCGCCAAGTTCGACCTGCCCCGCGGCTTCAAGCTGCAGGGCCTGATCAGCCAGCGCTGGCGCGACGGCAAGATCGACATCCCGGGCATCTGGTACGAGAAGAACGTGGCCATCAGCCACGACGACTACGGCAGTCTGCGCGTCGGCGCCTTTCCGACGCGCGCCTGGGCGTTCGCCGACTACCCGTTCGCCAGTGACTTCAGCGGCGGCGACACCTGGGCTTCCACCGGCGCCGGCTACGGCTTGAACACCCAGGCCATCCGTTACACCGCGCGCACGCTCGACGTGATGGACGGCGACCTCGTTCTCGAAGCCACCTGGGACTTCGGCAGCACCGAGTTCAAGCGCAACAAGCCGCGCTTCCTCGAGGTGTGGGCCCGGTACTACCGGGGCGACCTGAAGCTCGATGTGATGGTTCAAGACACCCGCAACGGCGGGCCCAGCTCATGGGGCCACGCGCCTTTCACGGGTGTGTTCTACGACGCCAAATACGACAGCAAGATCGGCAGCTCGGGCCAGAGCATGGCCATGGTCATGGGGCGCTACCAGATCAACTCCAACTTCGAAGTCGGGGCGGGCCTGCGCCACAACCGCTGGAGCGGCGCGTATGCGGTCTGCATCGACTTCATCGATGGCCAATGCCGCTACAACAACTTCTTCAACGTCGACTTCTTCGGCAAGGACGCCAACGGCGTGGGCGGCCCGGGCTACCCGCAGACCACGAACGACCTGACCCTCGGCGTGCGCTACGTGAACGGCCCCTGGAGCGTCAGCACCGGCATGGTCTACCTGAGCAAGGCCAGCACCAACAACCCGAGCGAACGCGGGCAGAGCAACTCGCTGCTCAAGGCGTCGCTCGGTGGTGGCTACGACTTCCGCAACGGGCTGGTGGCGTACGCCTCGGTCAGCGCCTTTGCCTACGGCCTGCAACCCCAGACCTGGGGCTGCAACATCCAGAAAGACCGCCCGGCCGACAGTTGCACGCTGGCACCGCGGTCGGTGCCCGACAACAACGCCGGAGGCGGCGATTCGCGCGTGAGCAGGTACAGCAACGGCTTCTCTGCCGGCCTGACCTACTCGTTCTGAGGCACACAGCATGATGACATCTCAAACAACTTCGAGCCCACGCGCCCGCCCCGCCCGCGTTCGCTCGTTCACTTGGTTCGGCGCGCTCGCGCTGACCGCAGCAGCCCTGATGGCAGCATGCGGCGGCGGCGGCACCGTGCCCGCCACGCAGCCCGGCGGCCTGCGCCCGCTGAGCGCCGAGCTCGGCACCCGAAAGGCGGTCAACTACTCGCCGTACCGGACTGCGAACCGCGATACCGAGGTCGTGACCCGCGCCAACGTGCTGCAAGACCTGGGGCTGCTCGCACAGGGCGGTTTCACACTGCTGCGCACGTTCGACAGCAGTGACGAAGTGGCGCGCCTGCTGCTGCAGATCATCAAGGACAACCAGCTCAACATCAAGGTGCAACTCGGCATCTACATTGCGCCGACCAACGGCACCGGGGCCGACCTTGCCAATGCGCTGCGCACCAACGACGCCGAGGTCGCGCGGGGCATCCGGCTCGCCGCCGACTTCCGCGACATCGTGATCGCCGTCAGCGTCGGCAACGAGTCGGTCGCCTTCGGCAACAACACGCCCAAAGAGATCGCCGCCTACCTGACGACCGTGCGCGGCAACATCACGCAACCCTTGACCACCGACGACGTGTGGGACGCCTACGCCGGCCTGCCGGGCAATGGTGGCGCCGGCATGCCCGCTTATGTGACGAACCTGATCGACTTCGCGGCGATACACACCTACCCCATCCTGTACTCCGGCACGGCCTTCAGCTACTACGACCCGTGGGACTGGGAGCAGCAGGCGGTGCCCGAAGCCGGCCGCGCGGCGGCAATGATGGACGCCGCCATCGACGTGGCCAAGGCGAATTACGCCGCCGTTCGCAAATACCTCAACAGCCAGGGTCACGAGCGCATGCCGATCGTGGTCGGCGAGGTCGGCTGGAAGGCGAGCTACCCGTCCGGCGACATGACCCACCTGGCCCACCCGGTCAACCAGAAGATGTTCTTCGACCGCCTCGCTGCCTGGGGCGACAAGACCAAGAACGCTGACAGCCCGGCAGCGATCTTCTACTTCGAAGCCTTCGACGAGCCGTTCAAGAAGGCGGCGGTGGCGGGGGCGTACGACGACGACAACTGGGGCCTCTTCAACGTCAACCGCCAAGCGCGCTACGTGGTGCAGAGCCTGTACCCGACCAGCCAGTGGGAGCCCGGCACCTACACCCTGGCGGATGCCGTCTTCGCGCCCACCGTGGCGTCGCCGGTGATCACGGCCAGCCGCTACACCATCTACGCCGACGCAGTGACTGCTGGCGAAGTGGTTGCGCCAGCGACCCAGTGGTTCGGTTTCGACAGCCCACCGAACGCCTTCGCCGGCGAGGGCACCGACAACACCCTGGCGGCCGAAGGAACGCACTTCATGGAGATCGGGCCCGCGCCCAGCACCAGCGTCGGCAAGGACTACGGCTGGGGCATGCTCACCACCACCAACACGCGCGTCGACCTGAGCCAGTTCCTGGCCACCGGCCGGATCAACTTCAGCATCAAGACCAGCTACCCCGGCAAGCTGCTGTTCGGCTTCGGCACCAAGCTCGCGGGCGCCGTGTTCGTGACCGCCAGCAACACCAATGCCGATGGCTATGGGTACGTCAATGACGGTACCTGGCACCAGGTGTCGATTCCGATCTCGGCCTTCACGGCCGCCGGTGTGAAGTTCGACCTCACCAAGGTCACGAACAGCCTGGTGATCGCCGACATCTACACCCAGACCGGCAATGCAAGCAGCCGTGGCAGCACGGCCAAGGTGTTCGTCGACGCGGTCTACTGGTCCAAGTAAGGGTTGCGCCCGCCGTCTGTGCAAGCCGCAGGCGGCGGGTGAACACCATGACACCCGTTGTTCGACATGCCAGCCTGGCTGCGCTGGCCGCGCTGGCCGTACTCTTCGCAGGCCGTGGTGCCCACGCGCAGGCAGCAGCGCCCGCCGCGTTGTCGGTTCCTGGCGACTACACGCTGGTGTGGGCCGACGAATTCAACGAACCCGGCGCGCCCGATGCGGCCAAGTGGTCGTACGACACCGAGCGCAACAAGGCAGGTTGGCACAACCACGAGCTGCAGTACTACAGCCAGGGCCGGGCCGAGAACGCCGAGGTGCGCGACGGCAAGCTGGTGATCACGGCGCGCAAGGAAACCTTGTCATCGGCCGCCGATTGGGGCCGCCAGCGCTACACGTCGGCGCGCCTGTTGACGCGTGGCAAGGCCGAGTGGACGTACGGCTTCTTCGAGATCCGCGCCAAGCTCGCCTGCGGCAAGGGCACCTGGCCGGCGATCTGGATGCTGGGCAGCCAGGGCGGCTGGCCGGCGGGTGGCGAGCTCGACATCCTCGAGCACATCGGCCACCAGCCCGGGCGGGTGTTCAGCACGGTGCACACGGCCGCGGGCAGCGGTGCATCGGGCACCGGCGCAGCCACGCAACTCGCCGACGTGTGCGGATCGTTTCACGACTACCAGATGCTCTGGACGCGGCAAAGCATTCGCTTCGGCGTCGACGGCGTTGCGCACTTCGAATACACGAACCCCGGCACCGGCCCCGCCCGCTGGCCCTTCGATGCGCCGCAGTTCCTGATCCTCAACATCGCCATCGGCGGTGACCTCGGCGGGCGGGTCGACGACGCCGCGCTTCCGGCGCGCATGGAAGTCGACCACGTTCGGGTCTATCAGGCCGGCTATCCGCAAGAACGTCCGCAAGCACGTCCATAAGCACGTCCACAAGTACACCCACAAGGGCTCCCGCAAGGCCAATGACTTCGATCTCGATGCTGCGCCACTTCCTCACCCATCGGGCCAGCACATCGTCGCTGGCAGAGCAGCCTGCGCCGGCCCACGCCGGCCCGGACGATGCGGCGCTGCCGCGCCTGTTCGTGAACACCGACCGGCGCTTCCAGACGCACCTGGGCTTCGGCGGCGCCTTCACCGAAGCTGCCGCCACGGTATGGCAAGGCCTGCCCGCAGCTGCGCGCACGCAACTGCTGCACGACTACTTCGACCCGCGCTCGGGCCATGGCTACACGCTGGCGCGCGTGCACATGAACTCGTGCGACTTCTCTCTGGGCAACTACGCGCATGTCGAGCAAGCCGACGACTTCGCGCTGGCGAGCTTCAGCATCGAACGCGACAGGCGTGCGCTGCTGCCGTTCATCCAGGCCGCGCTGCTTGTCGCGGCGCGGCCGGTCCAGTTGCTGGTGTCGCCGTGGAGCCCGCCGGCCTGGATGAAGACCAACGGCGAGATGAACCAGGGCGGGCGCCTGCGCCCCGAGTGCCGCGCCGCCTGGGCACAGTGCTTTGTGCGTTTCATCCAGGCCTATGCGGCCGAAGGCGTGCCGGTGTGGGGCGTGTCGGTGCAGAACGAGCCGGCCGCAGTGCAGCGCTGGGACTCGTGCATCTACAGCGCCGAGGAAGAGCGCGACTTCGTTCGCGACCACCTCGGCCCGGCCCTGCACGGCGCCGGCCTCGGCCACGTGAAGATCGTGGTGTGGGACCACAACCGCGACGTGATGGTCGAGCGCGCCAGCGTGATCTACAGCGACGCCGAAGCGGCCAAGTACGTGTGGGGCACCGGCTTCCACTGGTACGGCGAAGACCACTTCGACCACCTGCAACTGGTGCACGAAGCCTGGCCGGACAAGCAGCTGCTCTTCACCGAAGGCTGCCAGGAAGGCGGCCCGCACCTGGGCTCGTGGGAGGTCGGTGAGCGCTATGCCCGCTCGATCATCAACGACCTGAACCGCTGGACCGTGGGTTGGCTCGACTGGAACCTGCTGCTCGACGAGCGCGGCGGGCCCAACCATGTGGGCAACCTTTGCAGTGCGCCGGTCATGGCCGACACCGCGAGCGGAACCTTGATGCACCAGAGCGCGTACTGGGTGCTCGGCCACTTCGCGCGCTTCATCGAGCCCGGTGCGCAGCGTGTGCTGTGCGCTTCGGCGAGCGAGCAGATCGACGCCACCGCCTTCGTCAACCCGGACGCATCGACCGTGGTCGTCGCGAGCAACCGGCAAGACCATGCCTGGCAGCTTGCGCTGCGCATCGACGACGACGTGTGGCGCATCGAGCTGCCGGCGCGTTCGATTGCAACGTTCGTGCGTGGCCCTCTATGAACTCCCTCACCCACCCCATGCACGGCAGCTTCACCGAAGACGACGGCGAGACCTGGTACCGTATCGACGGCTTCGACCGGCAGCCTCCGTTTTTCGTGGCTCTGGCGAGCGACAGCGATGTCTGGGCTTTCGTGTCCACGGCGGGCTCGCTGGCCGCCGGCCGTCGTGACGCCGAAGGCGCCTTCTTCCCGTACGAGACGGTCGACCGCATTCACCAGCGCTGGGAACACACCGGGCCGCGCACCTGGATCCGCATCAACCACGGCGACCACACCGAATTGTGGCAACCGTTCGCGCCCCGGCTCGACGGTGGCGCGGGTGCGCGGTGGGTGGCGAAAAACCTGTCGGGCACGCAGCTGCGCTTTGGCGAGCAGCACCCGTCGGGCCGCCTCGCGTTTCAATGCGAATGGTCGACTGCGCCCGACCTGGGCCTGGTGCGCACGGCCCGGCTTAGCGCAACGCAGGGCAGCGTGCAGGTGCAGGTGCTGGACGGCCTGCTCAACCTCATTCCGCCCGGCGTGAGCGTGACCCACGCGACGACCATGAGCGTGCTCACCGACGCCTACAAGTGGAATGAGGCGGCCGCCGACGGGCGCCTGGGCCTGTTCGCGCTGTACGCCAAGATTTGGGATCGCGCCGAGCCGAAGGAGTCGTTCGAGGCCCTGGTGGCGTGGCACGCGGGCCTGCCGGAAGGCACCAAGACGCTGCTCTCGGCGCATCAGATGGCCGAGTTCTGCCGCAGTGGGCAGGTCGAGGCCGAAACACTGACACGGGGCCGGCGCGGCGCCTTCCTGGTGAACTTCGACGCCACCATCGACGCCAATGGGTTGGAGTGGCACCAGGTGGTCGACTCGCCGCGCTCGCAGGTGCAGGCGTTCGAGCTGGGCCGCCGCTTGCAGGCCGGCGGCGGCACACCCGCCGAAATCCGCGCGGCCGTGGCGCGCAACACCGCTGGCCTCGACGAGTTGCTGGCGCGCGCCAATGCGTTCCAGCAGTCCGGCGACCCGATGGCCGCAGCGCACCACCGCGCCAACGTGCTGTTCAACAGCATGCGCGGCGGTGTGTTCGCCGACGGCACGTCGCTCGACCGCGTCGACCTGCTCGCGTTCCTGCGCCAGCGCAACCGGCCGCTGGCAGAGTCGCTCGCGTCGATGATCGAAGCCTGGCCGGCCCGCGTTGAACGCGCGTTCGCCCTCGACGCCGCGCGGCAAGCCGGCGGGCCGCAGGCCGAGCGGCTGATCCTCGGCTACCTGCCGCTGACCTTCAGCCGGCGCCACGGCGACCCGAGCCGGCCCTGGAACAAGTTCTCGATCCGCGTTCGCGACGCTGCGGGGCGGCGCGTCATCAACTACGAAGGCAACTGGCGCGACATCTTCCAGAACTGGGAAGCGCTGATCCCGAGCGACCCGGCCTACGTGAGTTCGATGATCGAAGCGTTTCTCGGCGCGATGACGCCCGACGGCTACAACCCCTACCGCGTCAGTCGCAGCGGCATCGACTGGGAAGTCGTCGAGCACGACAACCCCTGGAGCAACATCGGCTACTGGGGCGACCACCAGGTCGTGTACCTGCTGCGGTTTCTGGAAGCCGCGCAGGCCCACGACCCCGGCCTGCTGCAGTCGCAGTGGAACCACGGGCTGTACAGCTTCGCCGACGTGCCCTACCGCCTGAAACCGCACGGCGAACAGACGGCGAACCCGAAGGCGACCATCGACTTCGACGACGCCGCCCATGCCCGTGCGCGTGACCGCGCACAACGCATCGGCACCGACGGCCTGATGGTCTGCGACGACGCCGGCGCGCCGGTGCTGGCCACGCTGGGCGAGAAGCTCGCGATCATCGTGCTGGCGAAGGCCGGCAGCCTGGTGCCCGGCGGCGGCTTGTGGCTGCACACGCAGCGCCCGGAGTGGAACGACGCGAACAACGCGCTGGTGGGCAACGGCCTGTCGGTCGTGACGCTGGCCCACCTGCGGCGCTTGCTCGTCTTCATCACGGCCCTGCCCGGCGCCGAGCGGCCGTTCGCGCTGGCGGCGTCCACCTTGCTGGCGCTGCAAGGCTTCGGCGATCTGGTGCGCGCAACGCCGACCTCGGTGGTCGACGACGCCGCCGCGCGCCGCGCGTTTCTCGACGCGAGCGGCGCGCTGCTGGATGTGTGGCGTGCCGACGCGTACCGCGGCGCGGCGGGCCGCACGCCGGCCATGTCACCGCCCGGCGTGCTGACCGACCTGACCGCCGCGTTGTTGCCGCTCGTCGATGCCACGCTGCAACGGTGCCGGCGCGACGACGGCCTGTTCCACAGCTACAACCTGGTTGACCTGGCGCAAGGCGATGCCGAGGTGCACCACCTCTACCCGATGCTCGAAGGCCAGGCGGCGCTGCTCGCCAGTGGCTGGCTGTCGTTGCCCGACTCGGTGGCACTGCTCGACACGCTGTTTGCGAGCCGCTTGTTCGAGCCGGGGCGCCGCAGCTTCCTGCTCTACCCCGACCGGCGCCTGCCGGGCTTTCTGGAACGCAACCAGCTCGACGCTTCGGCGCTGGCCCTGCCCGTCACGCAGGGCATTTTGCAAAGCGGGCGAACCGACCTGCTGCAGCAGCAGAGCGACGGCACGGTGCGCTTCGCGCCGAGCCTGTCGAACCGCAGCGATCTGGAAGCCGCCGGTGCCGACATCGGTGAGCCGCTGACGGCGCTGGCCGAGGCCTACGACCGGCTGCTCCGGCACCGCGAATTCACCGGCCGCTCGGGCACCATGTTCGCCTTCGAGGGCTTGGGCTGCATCTACTGGCACATGGTGGCCAAGTTGCTGCTGGCCATCCAGGAACGCGTGTTCGAGGCGGCGGATCGCGCTGCGCCCGAGTTCACTGCGCTCGCCGCGCACTACCGCCGGGTGCGCGATGGCCTGGGCTACCGCAAGAGCGCCGCCGCCTACGGGGCCTTCCCTGCCGACCCCTACAGCCACACGCCCGCCGAGGGCGGTGCCCAGCAACCCGGCATGACCGGGCAGGTCAAGGAAGAGGTGCTCACACGCTGGGGCGAGCTCGGCCTGCGGGTTCAGGCGGGGCGCATCCGCTTCGACCCGGTGCTGCTCGACGCGACCGAGATCCCCGAAGGCGGCGCATTGACCTTCACCCGGGCTCGCGTTCCGTTCAGCTACCGCCGTGGCCCGGTCACGCGCATCCGGGTTCACACCGCATCGGGCTGGCATGACTGCCCTGACCGAAGTTTCAACCCCGATGGCGTGACGGCGGTCGAAGCCGAAGTGCGGTTCGCCCCCGACCCCCCATCTGCACCGTAGTGCGGGGTTAACCCGGTAGACATGCCGTCGGACTACCGCAAAATGAAAGCGCTTTCAATTTTCCATCGGCCCGCCACGGGTCAGCCTTGCGGAGCCACGTCATGAGCCACCCCATCCCGAAAAGCCTGACCTGGGCCTTGGCCCTCGGGGCGATGCTTGCGCTCGGCTCCTGCGGCGGCAGCGACAGCCCCAGCGCCCAGCCGGTGGCGCAGACGATCAGCTTCGCCGCGCCCGCCGGCCAGTCGGTCGGGGCGGCGCCGCTCAACCTCAGCGCCACATCGAGTTCCGGCCTGGCGGTGTCGTTCGCGTCCACCACCCCGGCGGTGTGCACGGTCAGCGGTACCGTCGCGAGCCAGGTCGGCGCAGGCAACTGCAGCGTCACTGCAAGCCAGGCGGGCGACGCGACCTACGCCGCCGCCACGCCGGTCACGACCAGCTTCGCCGTGGCTGCCGGCGCGCAGGCCATCACCTTCCTCTCGCCCGGCAACCAGGCCCTCAACGCGGTGCCTGCGGCACTGATGGGCACGGCATCGTCGGGTCTGGCGGTCACATTCGTGTCGGCCACGCCGGCGGTCTGCACGGTCAACGGCACCACTCTCACGCTGGTCAGCGTTGGCACCTGCACACTCACTGCAAGCCAGGCCGGTAACTCCAACTACCTTGCCGCCACGGCCGTCTCGCACAGCTTCGACGTCGCGACGGGCCTGCTTTCGCAGACCATCAACTTCGCCGCACTCGGCAACCAGACCCTGGGCACGGCCGCGCCGCTGCTGGCGGCGAATGCCACCTCCGGTCTCGCGGTGAGCTTCGCATCGACCACGCCAGCGGTTTGCACCGTGAGCGGCAGCACGCTCATCTTGGTCAGCGCCGGCACCTGCACAGCCAGCGCCAGCCAGGGCGGCAACACGGTGTACGCCGCCGCCACCTCGGTGATGATCTCGTTCACGGTCGCCACTGCGCCGCAGGTCATCAGCTTCACCTCGCCCGGCAACCAGACCCTCGGCACGGCCCCTGCGGCGCTGGTGGCCACCTCGTCGTCGGGCCTGCCGGTGTCGCTGGCGTCCACCACGGCCGGCGTGTGCACTGTCAACGGCAGCACGTTGACCCTGGTGTCGGTCGGCACCTGCAGCCTCGATGCGAGCCAGGCCGGCAATGCCGCGTACGCGCCGGCAACGACCGTCACGCGCACCTTCGCGGTCGCCGCACCACTGCCTGTCGCACAGGCCATCAGCTTCACGGCGCCGGGCAACCAGACGCTGGGCACCGCGCCGCCGGCACTGGTGGCCAGCGCCAGCTCGGGCCTCGCGGTGACCTTCGCATCGAACACGGCCAGCGTCTGCACGGTCAGCGGCAACACCGTCACGCTCGTGGCGGTGGGCACCTGCAGCATCACGGCCAGCCAGGCCGGCAACGCCAGCTTCACCGCCGCCACGCCGGTGACGAACTCGTTCACGGTCGCTGCAGCGCCCTTGATTGCGCAGAGCATCACGTTCACGTCGCCCGGCAGCCAGACTCTCGGCACGGCGCCGGCACCGCTTTCAGCCAGCGCCAGCTCGGGGCTGGCGGTGAGCTTTGCTTCCACCACGAGCGGCGTCTGCACCGTCAGCGGGAACACGCTGTCGTTGGTGGCGGTCGGCACCTGCAGCATCACGGCCAGCCAGGCCGGCAACAGCACCTATTCGGCCGCCACGCCGGTCGCGAACTCGTTCGCGGTTGCAGCCGCCCCGTTGATCGCACAAACGATCACGTTCGCGTCGCCAAGCAACCAGACCCTGGGCACCGCGCCGGCGCCGCTGTCGGCCAGCGCCAGTTCGGGGCTGGTGGTGAGCTTCGCGTCCACCACACCGAGCGTCTGTACTGCCAGCGGGACCACGCTGTCGTTGGTGGCGGTCGGCACGTGCGGCATCACGGCCAGCCAGGCCGGCAACAGCACCTATTCGGCAGCCACGCCGATCGCGCGCTCGTTCACGGTCGCGGCAGCGCCGTTGATCGCGCAATCCATCAGCTTCCCGTCACCAGGCAATCAGACCCTGGGCATTGCGCCGGCGGCGCTGTCGGCCAGTGCCACGTCGGGCTTGGCGGTGAGCTTCGCAACCACGACGCCCGGTGTCTGCACTGCCAGCGGCACGACGCTGACGTTGGTGGCTGTCGGCACCTGCAACATCACCGCCAGCCAGGCCGGCAACGGGGTGTTTGCAGCAGCCACACCGGTGTCGAATTCGTTCACCGTCGCGGCACCTCAGCCGACCCCGCAGACGATCTCGTTCACGCTGCCCGGCGCCCAGACGATCACCGGTTTCACCACCTTGCCGGAAACCGCGCCGGCGGCACTGTCGGCGAGCGCCACGTCCGGCTTGGCGGTGAGCCTCGCCTCCACGACGCCCAGCGTCTGTAGCGTCAACGGCACCGCGCTGCTGCTGCAGGCCGTGGGCAGCTGCACCATCACTGCCAGCCAGGCCGGCAACGGCACCTACGCCGCGGCCACGCCGGTATCGGTGACGTTTGCCGTCGCAAAGCAGCTGATCGCCAACGGCGGCTTCGAGAGTGCCACGGCGATCTACTTGACCGGCACGCAGCCCTCGGCCGGCAACCAGGGCGCGGGCTACTGGCTCACGCCGGGTGGGTCGGGCGCGGCGACGCTGTCGACCGACTCGCACAGCGGCGGTTTCTCGGCGTCGGTCACCTGCCCGCAGCTGTGTGGCTCCACACTGTTCGGCAACTCGGCCGACAACGGTGGGCTGACCTTGAGCCCTGCGAACTGGGGCAAGACGGCGACGTTCAGCTTCTGGGCCAAGGGCACGACCGGCACGACCGGCAACCTGACCTGGGCACTGCGCTACCTCGACGGCACCGGCAACATCCTGGCGCAGACCCTGGGCCAGACGCTGAACAGCGTCAACCCGAACACCTGGACGAAGTTCGGCACGACGCTTCTGATTCCGAACGGTACGGTGGGCGTGTTCTTCGAAACGACCTTCGCGATCGGCCCGGTGGGCATTCAGAACGGCCAACTCTTCACCGGTGGCGGCTTCCTGATCGACGACATCTTGCTCGTGCCGTGATCTTGGGGCGGGCTGCGGTTCGCCTCAGCCCTGCCTGGCGGTTTGATGTCTCCGGCCCGCTGGCCGGGCTCAACCGCCGCCTAGCGTGAGCGGTGGCGCACGAGCAGGCCGATGCTGCCGAGGCCGGCCAGCATCAGCGCGAACGTTTGCGGTTCCGAGACGCCAGAGACTTCGCGCTTCTGTGCCAGGGCCGCGGCGTACGTGTCACCGGCGGGCGTGCCGTCGTTGTACGGGCTTCGAATCACGCCCAACGGCCAGGTGGCGTCGGCATCGACGCTGCTGCGCGCGGCAAAGCCGCCTGGATCGGTCAGTGTGGTGCCGAGCTCATCAAGGTCGGTCAGGCGCCAGCCCCGGACCCACGCGATGTTCCGGGTCGCATCGCGGGTGGCCGCCAGCGGCCGTTCATTGCGGGCGGTGCGCGCCAGCAGCGTTGCTTCCCAGGCCCCCTGCGTGCGCTCGCCGGCCGCATGCACCGTTGCGCTGAACGCCGTGACGACGGCAGCACAGAGCACTGTGTTCATGAACGCACGGGGTGAATGCATAGGGTTCGACTCGGTCGGCTTGCGCAGCCGCGACACATTTGAAAGCGCTTTCATTTTTCATGAATCGCCTGCAATGTCAAGCGTTAACCCTAATTTTCTCTGCGCCCGTTCAACGGCTGGAACGGCCGGCCCACCCTGGCGCGATCAACGCCCGCGCCGACGCACGAGAAAGCCGACACCGCCGAGGCCAGCCAGCAGCATCGCCAGCGCCTGCGGCTCGGGGACGGCGGTCACATCGCCGTCATGCACGGCCACGGTGTACCAATCCGTGTTCTTCGGGGTCGGGCTCTGGGCGCCGACCGAGTTGGTGAACACCCAAGCCTGGCCCGAATCCAGCGCGTAGGGCGTGCCGGACCAGTAGACGTACGACTCCATGTTGATGAAATTCGCGGTGTTGCTCAGCCCATAACCGGCCTGTGGGACGCTGCAAACGTCGTCGCCCGGCGTGCACAAGGACTTGTTGCCGAGCGTCACGTAGAACATGTGCGCCATCTCGCCGGTGGAGGTGTCGAGGTTGTAGCCGCAGTCCGTGCTGCCAGCGACGGTGAAGTCGCAGCCCACGGGGCCGGAGTCGGTCACGGCAGGCAGCCGCCAGCCGGTGACGCCGTGGATGTTCAACCCTGCCGCCCAGGCCACTGCGGCGTCCCACTGTTGGAACCCCATGTCGTTCCAGTTCGCCATCCAGGTGATGTTGAGCGCGGTGTCGTAGTAGGCATCGGCCACGCCGTCGCCGTTGATGTCGCGTGCCTGCAGCGTCGTCTCCCAGGTGCCCTGGCCGGACACGCCGGCCGATAACGCCGGCAAGCTGGCGGCTGCAAGCGCCGAAGCGCAGAGTGAAGACGTGATGAGCGTGCGGATCGACGACATGCGGTTCTCCTGGGTTGATGGGAATGAATCGGGCCGGGAATGGACGAATTGCCCGCGCTTCATGGCCAGGCGGTCATCGCCAATTTGGGCGTCCGGTCCACTGTGTACAGGCCCCAGTGCTTTTCCGGCTCCAGCGGGTCGGCCGAGCCCTTCCAGGGCTCGTCGAAGGCCTCGAACACGAAGCACAGAATGCCGGCCTCGTCGGTCCAGTGCATCAGGTCGCGCAAGTACGCGGCTTGCGACTGCGGGTTGGCGTGCGCGGCATTCATGCCGCGGCCGTTGCTCTGGGTGCACCAGCCGGCTTCGGTAATCACCACCGGCTTGCCCGCGTACAGCCGCGCCACGCTGTCGTAGTTGGCACGCGTGTAGGCAATGGCCTCGACCGCCGACTTGTATTCCCACAGCGGGTAGGTGTGCAGCGAAATGAAATCGACTTCGACCGCGAGCTCACTGAGCTTGGCTTGCCACGGCACATAGTTCTCGCAGAACGTGACCGGCTGTTGAACATGCTGCTTGACGCGCCGCACATGCTCGACCATGCGGTGCACCGGCACGAGGTGGTCGGTCCAGTCGACCGTGGCCTCGTTGCCGACCGCCACCGAGAACACGGTGTCCGGGTGGGCGTTGGCCAGCGCGATCAAGCGCCCGACCTCGGCTTCGTTCTCGGCCACGCTCGCGCGCAGTTGCTCGTCGGTATACGTCGCGCCCCAGGGGCAGCCGGGGTTGTTGACCTCCGGCCCGATGCAGGCGCCGAGCATCACCTTGAAAGGCAGCCGGTCCGTGCGAATGACGTCGAGCACGCGCTCGGCATGCACGCTGCAGTCGTACAGGCGCAGCACCGGCCACTGCGGCGCCAGGATGAGCAGGTCTTCGCGGATCTCTTCGTGCGACGGGTAGACCTTGCTGTCGGGGCTTTGGCCGTGGCGGTAGCCGGAGTAGCAGATGGCGCGGCCTGTCGGAAGGTTCAGCAGGTTCGGTGGCTTCAACGTCGCCGTCGTGTCGCCGTCATGCCGTGTTGGCGTCATGCCGTGAACTTCGGGCGGGCGTCCTTGTCCCACAGGCCCCAGAACGCGCCGACATCACCTTCGGCGCCAACCTTCCAGGCCTCGTCGAAGGCGGCGAACCAGAACACCTCGACGCCGTCTTGCTGCGCCCAGGTCATGGTGTCGACGAAGTATTTCATCGCGCCTTCCACCGAGGGGTGCGCGCCATGGAACGCACTGCCCTGGTCGGGCCAGCCGGTCTCACTGATGACGATGCGTTTGCCCGGCGCCGCCGCCCGCGTGCGCTGCAGCATGGTCTGCATGTAGGCCAGTGCCTGCTCGCGCGGGCAGCCTTCCCAGAACGGGTAGCAGTTGGTCAGCACCACGTCGCAGGCTGCAGTGATGCGCGGGTGTTTCTCGAACAGGAAGTAGGCGTCGACATAGCCCACCTCGACACCCGGCAGCGCCTGCTTCACGCGCGCAAGGTAGGCCAGCAGCGCGTCTTCGGTCATGTCTTCGCGCAGCATCACCTCGTTGCCCACGGCCACGATGTCGGCATGGCCGGCACGCGCGACAGCGATCACGCCTTCGATCTCGCGCTCGTTGATGGCCAGGTCGGTCCCGAGCCACGCGCCGACGAGCGTCTTCATGCCGAGCTCGTGGGCGATGCGCGGCGTGTGTTCGTGGCCGTCGGTGCACGAGAAGCTGCGAACCCAGCGCGTGTGCGGCCGGATCACCGCCAGCCTTTCGCGGATCTGCGCTTCGCTGATCTGCGCGCCCGGTGCCTGGCCTTCGAGGTAGGGGCTGAAGCACAGGCCGTTGACACCGGCGTGCAGCAGCGCGGCGAACGCGTGGTCGAGCGCAGTGCGCGCTGCAGCATCAAGGGGCAGCGGCGGCGGCGCGGGCGGCGCTGACAACCATGGCGTGCGTCTGTCGAGTTCGCGGCTCATCGTTGTTTCTGCCAGGGGAAGCGGCCCGCCCCGATCGGCTTGGCCTCGCCGTAGCCACCGACCTTGTCGTACACCCGCACGTAGTCGACCACCAGTTCGGCCGGGAACTGCGTCTCGGGGGTCGGAACACCGGGGAAGTCGCCACCCACCGCCACGTTCATCAGCAGGTAGAAGGGCTGGTCGTACGGCGCTGGCCACGGGTTGAGGTCGGATGCGCGCCGCGCTTCGAGCCCGGCGCCGTCCCGCGTCTTGCTGCAACTCCACCAGAAGCGTTCGGTTGCCGCGAGCACATCGTCCACGTAGAAGCGAATTTCGCCGGGCTCCCACTCGGCCGCGTAGACATGCCAGTCCGACACGCTGCTGTTGCCCGGCAACGGGTGCACGTTGGTGTGCAGCGTGCGCTTCGGGTAGCCCGAGCCGTAGTGCAGGCTGGACAGCACCTCATGCGGTTTGTCGCCCACGATCTCCATCAGGTCGATCTCACCCGACGCGGCCCAGCCGCCGTAGGCGTCAGACGCCGGCAGCATCCACAGCGCTGGCCACAAGCCCTTGCCCCACGGCACCTTGGCGCGGAACTCGACGCGCCCATAGAGCGTGCTGAAGAGCAGCGTGCCGTCGCGCTTCTTCGTCTTCAGCCGCGCCGAGGTGTAGCCACAACCGTGCAGCGATTCCTTCACCGCGCGGATCGTGAGCAGGCTGTCCTTGACCGTCACGTTGGCGGGCTCGGCCGTGTAGTACTGCAGCTCCTCGTTGCCCCAGCCGGCAATCCAGAGGTTGCTGCGGTAGTCGTAGAAACCGTTGCCGATGTCGAAGTCCCATTTGGCGGGGTCGACACGGTCGCCTTCGAACTCGTCGTGCCAGACCATCACCCACGGGCTCACGGCTGAACCCCGGTTCATCCGACCAGCCGGCCATCGGCGCCGAAGGCCAGTGCCCACGCTGCGTCGGGTGCGAGGCCGACCACCTGGCCGGCTTCGATCTGGCTGTGCTCGGTGCCGACCTTGGCGGTGAGCAACTCTTCGATGCCATCCACCCGCAGGTGAATGATCGATGAGTCGCCCAGGTGTTCGGCCAACGCCACGCTCGCCGAAATACCCTGCCCTGCGGATGCCAGCCGCAGGTGCTCGGGCCGCAGGCCAACGTGCTGCACGCCAGCCGGTGCCTGCCCGGCCAACGCATTCCACAGAGCGAGGTGCGGTGCAGCCGGGCTGGCACCCGGCCGCGGGATCAGGTTGATGCGCGGGGCCCCGATGAAGCCGGCCACGAACTCGTTGGCCGGGCGGTTGTAGAGCGTCATCGGCGGGCCGAGTTGCTCGACCAGCCCCTTGTTGAACACGGCAATGCGGTCGCCGAGCGTCATCGCCTCGACCTGGTCGTGCGTCACGTAGATCATCGTCGTGCGCAGTTCCTTGTGCAGCCGTGACAGCTCGATGCGCATGTTCACGCGCAGCGCAGCGTCGAGGTTGGACAGCGGCTCGTCGAACAGGAACACCTTCGGCTTGCGCACGATCGACCGGCCGATGGCCACGCGCTGGCGCTGCCCGCCCGACAGCTCTTTCGGGAAGCGCCCGAGCAGCTCCGAGATGCGCAGGATCTCGGCGGCGCGCCCCACCTGCGCGGCCCGCCCCGCCTTGTCGACGCCGGCCATCTTGAGCGCGAAGCCCATGTTCTCGGCGACCGTCATGTGCGGGTACAGCGCGTAGCTCTGAAACACCATCGCGGCACCGCGATCGGCGGGCCGCACGTCGTTGGCACGAACGCCGTCGATCAGGATGTCGCCGCCGGTGATGCTTTCGAGCCCCGCAATCATGCGCAGCGTGGTCGACTTGCCGCAGCCCGAGGGGCCGACGAAGACGATGAACTCACCGTCGGCCACGTCGAGGTCGATGCCTTTGATCACATCGAGATTGCCGTAACTCTTGCGCAGGCCGCGCAGTGAAACCTGTCCCATCTCAAACTCCGATTGCTTGCGCGCTGCGCTGCGTGCGCGCGGCGTTCTGTCGCTGCAGGAAATCCCGGTACCACAGCGCACTGTCCTTGAGGGTTCGGCGCTGCGTCTCGTAGTCGACATGCACGATGCCGAAGCGCTTTTCATAGCCCGAGGCCCACTCGAAGTTGTCGAGCAGGCTCCACACCATGTAGCCGTGCATGCGCACGCCGCGCCGAATGGCCTCGGCCACCGCCTCGATGTGACGGGCGATGTAGTCGGTGCGCTGCACGTCGCGAATGCGCCCGCCGTCCAGTTCGTCCTTGAAGGCGGCGCCGTTCTCCTTCACGTACATCGGCGGCACCGGGTAGTCGTGGTGCAGGCGCAGCAGCAGGTCGGTCAGGCCTTCGGGGTAGACCTCCCAGCCCATGTCGGTCACGTCGTAGCCGCTGTCGTGGGCGTCCCAGGTTTCGTTGGCGCTGACGATGTGCCGCGTGTAGTAGTTGACGCCAAGGAAGTCCATCTTTGTGGCGATGGTGGCCATGTCGCCGGGCACGACTTTCGGCGCGTCGGCCCCCATGAACTCGAGCACGTCGGCCGGGTAGCTGCCCTTGAAGAGCGGGTCCATGTACCAGCGCACCGAGCGGCCGTCTTCGAGGCGCGTCTTGAGGTGGTCGGCCTCGCTGGCGGTGGCGGGCAGCAGCGGCGACAGGTTGAGCACGATGCCCAGCCGGCTCTTGCAGCCCTGCGCGCGCAGCGCCTGCAAGGCCAGGCCGTGGCTGAGCAACAGGTGGTGCGCTGCCTGCGCCGCCTGCGCGTGGCTCTTGACGCCCGGGGCGAAGATGCCCTTGTCATAGCCCAGCGTGGCAATCACCCACGGCTCGTTGTGCGTGGTGAAGGCGCTGACCCTGTTTCCCATTCGGCGCGCCACGCCGCTCGCGTATTCGACGAAGCGGTGCACCGTGTCGCGGTTGGCCCAGCCGCCGTTCGCCTGCAACTCGGCCGGCAGGTCCCAGTGGTTGAGCGTCAGGTAGGGCTGGATGCCGCGCGCCAGCAGGCCGTCGACCAGGCGTTCGTAGAAGTCGAGGCCCTTCTCGTTCCACGCGCCCGCCCCCCCCGGGCGCACGCGCGGCCACGACACCGAGAAGCGGTAGGCATCGACGCCCAGGCCTTTGATCAGCTCGAGGTCGGACTCCCAGCGGTGATAGTGGTCGCAGGCCATATCGCCATTGCTGTCGTCGGCGATCACGCCCGGGCGGCGGCAGAACTCGTCCCAGATCGACGGGCCCTTGCCGTCTTCGGCGGCTGCACCCTCGATCTGGTAGGCACTGGTGGCCACGCCCCAGACGAAGTCAGCGGGGAACGGTGACTTCGAGTCAAACACGGTGGGCAGGCTCATGTGTTCCTTGGGATCACTTCACGGCACCGGCGGTCAGGCCGGAGATCAATTGGCGCGACGAAAGCACGAACAAGACCACCAGCGGCAAGGTGGCGATGGCCGAGCCGGTCATGAGCGCACCCCACTCGGTGTTGACCGGGCTTTGCAGGCTGCGCAGGGCCAGTGGCAAGGTGTACATCTCGGGGCTGCGCATCACGATCAGCGGCCCGATGAAGTTGTTCCACGACGCGATGAATGTGATCAGCCCGAGCGTGCCGAGTGCCGGCTTGAGCAAGGGGAGCACGATGCGGGCGTAGATGCTCAGCTCGCCGCAGCCGTCCATGCGCGCTGCCTCGATCAGTTCTTTGGGGATCGACGATGACACGAACTGGCGCATCAGGAAGATGCCGAAGGCGCTGGCCGCGCCGGGGATGTACAGCGCCTTGGGCTGGTCGATCCAGCCCAGCGCGTCCATGATCATGAAGGTCGGGATCATGTTCATGAACGAGGGCAACAGCATCGTGCCCATCACCAGGCCGAACAGCGCGTTCTTGAACTTGAATTCGAACATCGCGAAGGCGTAGCCGCCGAGCGAGCAGAACAGCAGCGTGAGCAGCGTGGACGCCAGCGCCACGTACAGGCTCCAGCCCAGGTTGCGCCAGAACGGCATGCGGTCGGTCAGGATCTTCAGGTTGCTCAGGAAATCGTCGCCGAAGAACAGCGGTGGCGGCAGGCTGAAGATCTCGGTGCGCGAATGGGTCGCGAACACGAACATGAAATAGAACGGCGCCAGCATGATAAGTGCACCCACACCGACAACAACATAGGCCGCCCAGGGGGCCAGGCGATCTGAAGTGATCTTCATGGTTCGGTTCGCGAGTCAGGGTGTCAGGCCGACGGGCCGCGCGGCCGGAAGGCGCGGTTGGTCAGCCAGGTCAGCACGACGACCACGACGAACAGCAACCACGACATGGCGCTTGCAGCGCCGAAGTCGTTGAAGTCGAAGGCCATGCGGTAGAGGTAGATCGCGGTCGTCATGCCCGACTGGTCGGAGCCGCCGCGCCCACCGGTCAGGATGAACGGCTCTTCGAACAGCTGCAGGCCGCCGATGACGGACAAGGTGACGCCGAAGAAGATCATCGGCTTCAGGCTCGGCAGCGTGATGTGGAAGAACTGCTGCAGCCGGCCGGCGCCGTCCATCGTGGCGGCCTCGTAGATGTCGGCTGGAATGGTCTGCAGCGCAGCCAGGTAGAGCACCACGTTGAAGCCGACATAGCGCCAGAACACGATCATTGCGATGGCCGGCTTGATGCTGGTCGGGTCGTTCAGCCAATCGACCGGGTTGGCGGGCATGAACCACGACAACACCGGCACCTGGGCCAGCATGTTGATGCCGACGTTGATCAAGCCGTAGTCGGTGGAGAACAGCGAGCTGAAGAGGATCGCGATCGCCACGGTCGAGGTGATGTAGGGCATGAAGTACGCCCCCACGACACCGTTGCGCAAGGTCTTGAACGACGAGTGAATGAAATACGCCAGCGGAATGGCCACCACGTGTTGCGGCACGCCCGAGGCAATCGCGAGCCAGGCCGTGTTCTTGAGCGACTTCCAGAACCACTCGTCTTTCAGGGCGAAGACGTAGTTGTCGAACCCGACGAATTCCATGGCGCCCAGGCCGCTGGTCGGCTCCCACGACTGGAAGGCCAGGTAGAGAGAGAACCCGAGCGGGAACACGCCGAACACCGCAAACAGAACCACGAACGGGCTCAGGAACACGTAGGGCGCCCATTCGGGCGACAGGCGCAAGGCAGCAGGCAGCTTCATGGCGGGCCGGTAGGGTGGTTCAGTGCGGGCAGGCGGGCGCGGCGGCGCCCGGCTCAGCGGTGCGCACGCTGCTGCAACAGGCGCTGCGCATCGGCCAGCGCGGTCGCGATGTCCTTGTTGCGGTCGAGCACCTTGTCGAGTTCGGTGTTGATGACTTCATCGGCGAAGGCGTCCTGCTTGTGCACGGTGACGGCGGTGATGCGCTTCGCGGCAGCGCGCCAGCCGACGCGCGCAACTTCACCGCCGAGGAACTTGATCGGCTGGTCGAAGAACGGGTCGTCGTAGGTTTCGAGCAGGGCGGGAAACGCATCCTGCGACTTGAACGCGCTGAGCTGCACGTTGCGGTCGAGCGTCATCAACTGGACGAACTCCCATGCCAGCGGCTTGTTCGCCGCCGGCGTGGCCCGCGGGATCGCGAAGAACGTGCCGCCGTAGGCCGCAAAAGCGCCTCCAGGCAACTGCGCCGCGCGCCACAGGCCGGCGGTGTTCGGAGCGAGCCAGTTGTTCATGTGGCCGGCCAGCCATGCGCCGGTCAGCTGGGTCGCGATGGTGCCGCGCTTAAAGCCTTCGGACCACTCGTTCGACCAGGCGCCGACGCGGGCGTCGAGCTTGCCCTGGCGGACTTTGCGCGCCAGCTCGAAGGCCCGCACGAAGCGCGGCGAAGTGACCAGCACGTTCGACTGGCTGTCGAAGTACAGGCCCTCGCCGGGCTGAATGCCGGTGCGGATGATGATGTCTTTCATGTCGCGCGCATGGGCCATCAGGTAAGCGCCGGTGGCCGCCTTGATCTTGGCGCCCGTGGCCACGTAGCTTTCCCAGGACTGCGTCAGCTCGGCCTCGCCGACACCGGCCTTGGCCAGCAGGTCGGCGCGGTACAGCAAGGTGCCGGGGCCGATGTCGGTCGGGGCCGCCACGATGGCGCCCTTCCGGTTGGTCGCCTGCTGCAACGCGTACGCAACCCAACGCGACTCGAAACGCTTGATGTCGTAGGGCGGCTTCGACAGGTCGTCGAGCCCGCCGCCTTGCGCAAAGCGGCCCACGTAGCCGACCTCGAGCGCCATCACGTCGGGCAGGTAGAAAGAGGTCGACAGCGCCGTTGTCATGGCGGTGTGATGGTCGGTGAACTGCCGGCTCACGACCTTGACTTCCACGTTCGGGTGCAAGCGCTTCCATGCCGGAAGCGCCGACTTGACGATTTCGTCGACCGCTGGATAGGCCGCGACGATCAACGACTGCTGCGCCTGCACGTTGGCCGCCGACAGCACCAACAAACACGGGCTCAGGCACAGCCAGGAACTGCGCCAGCGTAGCCTGCCCCGCTGAATTCTTTCCCGCATCCTGGTCTCCAGTGTTGGCAGTGCAACGCCCTGCCGTCATCGACCGGGGAGACTGGCGCCATGGGCCCGGCCAGGCCAATTTGAAATCGCTTTCAAAGTATATGAAGCGTCGTGGGGGGTGTCAATCGAGGGAAAGCACGCAGATAGAGTTGACAGGGTCCCGCGATGCAACGGGGGTGCGGCCACGCCAGCCGTGCACCGCCTTGCGGACGAACCCGCTCTCAGCTGCGCAGGCGGCGCGTCGATTCGCGCGGGATGAAACTCGGCGCGGGCGCCTTTTCGGTCGGCTTGTCGCCGGCCAGCAGCTGCAGCATCGACGCGGCGGCGAGCCGCCCGATCTCGTACGCCGGGTGGCGAACCGTGCTCAATGGCGGAATGGCGTACTGCGACGTCGGCAGGTCGTCGAAACCGACCAGCGAAATGTCTTCCGGCACGCGCAGCGAGCGGCGGTGCAGCGCCAAGGCCGCGCCCAGCGCCATCTGGTCGTTGGCCGCGAAGATCGCAGTGAACTGCTGCTGCCCTTCGAGCAGGCGGTTCACTGCGAGCAGGCCGCTGACTTCGTTGTATTCACCCGGAACCACCAGGCCGGGGTCGTAGGCGATGCCGGCGGCATCGAGCGCGGCCCGGTAGCCGCGCAGCCGCTCGCTCGCGTCCGGGTGCTTCGGGTCGCCGTTGACGAACGCGATGCGCCGGTGGCCGAGCAAGATCAGGTGCTCGGTCGCGATCTGCCCGCCGGTGAAGTTGTCAAAGTCGAGCGAAAACAGGCCCGGCCCCTTCAATGCCCGACCGGTGACGACGACCGGCACGTTCTTGGCGCAGGCCTTCAAGGCCTGGTCGGTGAGCCGGCCGGTCAAGACGATGATGCCGTCGACCCGCCGGCTGCGAAGAACGTCGATGCACCGCGCTTCGTTGCCGGCATCCCAGTGCCCGCTGACGAACAGCGGGCTGTAGCCGGCGGGGTCAAGCACGTCTTCGATGCCGCGCAGTGCCGCGCCGTAGAACGGGCTGTCCATGACCTGCGCCACGACGCCCACGCTCAAGGTGCGCCCACCGGCCAGGCCCCGCGCGACCGGGTTGGGCACGAAGCCCAGCTCGGCCACCGCCTTTTCGACCGCCAGTGTCTTCAGCTGGCTGACCACTGCGGTCCCGTTGAGGATGCGCGAGATCGTGCTTGCCGACACACCCGCCGCCCGCGCCACCATGCCGATCGTAACGGGAGCGCTTTCAGCGCGCCTCGCCGCCCGCGTTCCCGCGCCGTTCTTGTTGTTTGGTTTCATGGCAGTTACTGCAGCATGGCAATGCGCGCGAGTGTAAGTGCTCAGTGTCGAGAGCCCGGCAAAGAATGCAGCCCGCCCGCGCTGGCGAACGCTTCATTGCTGGCCCGCAGGCTCGTCGAGCGCTCGCATCGCACCGACCAGCGCGGGGATCACGCCGCCGTCGATGATGAAGGTCGGAATGCTCGCCAAGTAGCCGCGAAAGCGGCCCTTGCTCTCGAAGCGCTCACGAAACGACGAGCGCTCGATCTCGGCGACGAGCCTGGGCGCGATGCCGCCGCCCACATAGACGCCCCCTCGCGCACCGAGCGTCAGCGCCAGGTTCCCGGCCACGCTGCCGAGGAAGCTGCAGAACAGGTCGAGTGCGGCCACGCAGGCCGGGTCGGTGCCGCGCCGCGCGAGTTCGATCACCTCGGCGGGCGCGAGCGGCCCGGCCGCTTGCCTCGACAAGGCGCAAGCGGTTTCGTACAGGTTCACCAGCCCGGGGCCCGACAACGCGCGCTCTGCCGACGCGTGGCCGAAGCGCTGGTGCAGCCACTGCAGGACCGCCGCTTCGCGCTCGGTGCTGGCCGACAGTGTCACGTGGCCGCCCTCGCCCGACAGCGGCGCGTAGATCACCGTGCCCTGCCCAGGGCCTACCGGCACGAGGCCGGACACGCCCAGGCCCGTGCCCGGCCCGAGCACGGCCATCGGCGCACCCAGCACGGCCGCGCCGCTACCGACCTGGCGAAGTTCGTGCGCTGCCAGCGCCGGCAGCGACAGCGCCACGGCAGTGAAGTCGTTGATGACCTCCAGCCGCTCGATGCCGAGTTCACGCTGCAGCGCCGTGATCGAGAACGACCAGTCGCGGTTGGTCATCTGCACGAGGTCGCCGGTGATCGGGTTGGCGATCGCGATCGCGCAGCCGCGCGGCACGCCCTTGCCATGCGCGCCGAGGTAGGTTTGGATCGCATCCTGAAGGCCGTGATGCGCGTCGCAGATATACACGGCCACGTCGGAGAGCGGCGCGCCCGTGCTCGCCTGCCAGGCGAAGCGGGCATTCGTGCCGCCGATGTCGCCCAGGAGCCGGGGGAAATGCCCCGCACTCGTTGGTTCTGCCTGGGGGGTCATGCGCCAGCTCCGTTGGTCTGTTATGAAATCGCTTTCATGCGGAGTGAAGAATACCCGCTGGCTGCAGCGTTGACAAGTTTGGTTGGATCAGCGCCCAACCCGCATCGATCTGTCCGCGCCGATCTCAATTTGACCCACGGTCAATTTACGGTCGGCGCCAACAGGGCTGACGCCACGCCAGCGCTCCAGTGGTGGCAAGAACAACCTGAGCGGCATCACCAAGCGAGGCGACACCTACCTGCGCACGTTGCTGATCCAGGGGGCGAAGTCGGCCGTCATGACGGCGCACCGAAGACAGGACAAGATCTCGACGGGGGTGGTCTCGCTGCGCGAGGCCTCGGGCTGGCAGAAGGCGGTGGTGGCGCTGGCCAACAAGAACCCCCGCATCCTGTGGGCGGTGATGACACGAGGCGAGGCGTTCGATGCGAACCATCTGAGCGTCAAGCCCACCGGGACCTGAGTACCCACCAATACGCGCTCGGTGCAACAAGGCCGTCTGTAGAGTGGCAGTCTGTTCTCTGTCTCGACATCGCCTTCGAGCACGCGTCACGAATCACGCATCACGCATCACGCATCACGCATCGAATCAAAACTCAATTCGGCTTGGCAATGAAAAATAAATCCATTGACTGCTTCGGAAATCCCTGCAATGGGTTAAGCGGCTGCCATTGAAACGAGCGGAAAGGCAGCGGGATCACGAATTGACTCGACTGAAAAATCAGCGTCCAGTTGCGGCCAATGCAGATGATTTGGCGTTGGCCACTGAACATCCGAGAGCTGCTCAATGGTTGCTTTCTTGAACCACGGGAAAAGCTCGAAGGGGACAAGTAGTTCTTCCGCGTCGAGCAGCAACCAAAAGCCGTGCTTTGAAACGTGCGTGACTTCAGCCGCCGAAGTGATGGTTCCAGGCTTTTTGGATCTCCGTAAGGTGAGCCTCGACTACGGACTGTGCTTCCTGCAGTTGACGCTTTGAAAAGCCAGTGTGTGTTGAGAGTGCAATCTGCGGCGTAAACCAGAATTTCGCTTCACCGTCGGGGTGCTCAACGTGGACGTGAATTCGAGTTTCTTCCCGGAAAAAGAAGAACAAACGGAACTTTCCATCGCGTACAACTGTGCGCGCTACCCGCGCGTCGTACCAGACTGAGTGTTTTGAGCCGTCTAACGTTTCGGAAGTATGTACTTGACACATGCAAATCGTAACGTCAAAGTCCAGCCCTGACAGGCCGGAAAGAACAGCCAAGCGCGGCTACTTCGCGCGCTTTGGCTGCTTCTTTGCTGGCGCTGTTGCGGGCTTGTGCGGAGCTGGCGGTGTTGCCAGCATTCGCCGAAGCACTTCATCGCTAGACGGTGCGGGTGTAGGTTGTTTTGGCTTCACGGTTGAACCTCGCGACTAGCATGCCAATAGGGCAACGTGATCTGTGCCCTGCGGCGTTGTGGGCAACGTGTTTTACCTCTTCACGCTGCCCCCTACGGATGGCATCATAGGCCCCACCATGGACATGATCGCGCCGCCCACAAAGTACCTCTTCCGCATGGATTGCTGGGAGCCTGAGACGCTGCCCGCAAAGCGGATGGCGCAATACCTCGATAAGTTGGCGACGCTCTTTGGTGAGACAGACTTCGTTCATTTTCTCAAGGTGAGGCCAGGTAGCCATCGACAGTTCTTGATGGTTGAGGAGCAAGCCGCTAAGGCTGTCTATCTTCGATTGGTCGGCGGCACTAGCGTAGCGCCAGACCCGGAGACAGCATCAGTTCGCAACGACATAAATCGAATGTTGATGGAAGACGGAGGAGTCGGATACGTTAAGGCTGATCCGGGTCCGCGCATCATCAACTTCCCCGGCCGCAAGACCCCAATTTCGGAAGAAGTCACCATTCACGAGTCGGGCGAACTCACGGGTTCGGTTGTTAGGGTCGGAGGCCGTAGTAGGAACGAGAAGGCGGTGCCCATAACCATGCTCGGCGACGGCGAGTATTACCCGTGTCGGGCCAGCAAGGACGTTGCCAAGCGGCTCGCCGGATTTCTCTTCGAGGGCGAGATCAAAGTCAGCGGCAAGGGTAAGTGGACAAGAGGCGGAGATGGGGTGTGGGAACTTCAACAGTTCGACATTAAGGACTTCGCGGAGATAGAGGCAGGCTCATCGCTTTCAGCGTTTGTCGATGACATGCGCAAGGTCGAAGGCAGTGGCTGGAACAGCGCCGATGATGCTCAGGCAGAACTGCGCAAGCTGCGTGACGACTAGATGGTTGTCTTCGATACCTCTGTCCTCGTTGACCTATTCAATCCCAACTTGTTTGGTGAGCGCCGCGAACGCCTCGACCTTCTCGTTAAGACCCTTGAGCAAAAGGGCGACAGGGTGATGGTCCCAACCCCAGCGTATGCCGAGTTCCTTGTAAAGGCTGACAGCGCGAAGAGCTCCTATTACAAGAAGATCGAATCATCAAAGTTCTTTCGGATTGAGCCGTTCTCCCAGCGAGCCGCCATTGAGTGCGCAGAGTTGCTAGAACGGGCCTTCGCTCTCAAGGACCGCCGCAATGTCACCAAGACGAAATTTAAGTTTGACTGGATGATCGTTGCTGCCGCAAAAGCGCACGGCGCTACTTGCCTCTACCACCTCGATGGCGACATCGGAAGATACGCAACGACGGCTGGCATTGCCGCCGTTCACGTTGACACTCTTCCTCTCCCGAAGGGGACGATCCCGTTGTTTGGAGACCCTCGAGACTCTACGGGGGATCAGGCTTAGGAGGCTTGACCAGATCGCCGATATGTCAGTCGCTTGCCGCCGATGTTCTTCAACGTCACGGCTGCGCGATCGGCGTCATTGAAGCCCAGCGCTTGGCGCGTGTTCCAACGGAAGTCGAACTCAGTCGCGTAGCGTTGCAGATGCTGCTCGCTAACGCTGTGGAACGTGCCGTAGAGGCCGCGCTTGAGGATCGCGAAACTCGACTCGACCGTGTTCGTCGTTACGTCACCGCGCGCATATTCTTTCTTCGAGTGGTTCACCACTTCATGCGAGCCAAAGCTCGGGCCGATCTTCTCGTACACGCCGGCCTGATCGGTCATCAAGCGAGCCTTCTCTGCGATCTGCGCTTGCATGATCGGGAACAGGGTTTTGTGGTTGACCGAAGGCAAGTGATACGAGCGCTTCTCACCATCACGCTCGACCAGCGTGACGATCTTCATCTTGTGATGGAAACTGCGAGCGCCCGGCGTGTGCTTGCCGACGTTGCCCCAATAGGTTTCATCGACTTCGACCGGTGCGCCGCTCCCGCCGAGTTGGCCTGTCGGCTCGATGTTCATGGCTTCACGAATGCGGTGTGCCATGAACCATGCGGTTTTGTAGGTCACGCCAAGCATGCGTTCCAACTGCTTGGCGCTGATCCCCTTCTTGCTTGCGCACATCAGGTGCGAGGCATAGACCCACTTGTGAAGCGCGACCTTGGAACGCTCGAATACAGTGCCAACGGTCACGCTGAACTGCATACGGCAGTCGCCGCAGAACAGCAGGCCGGGACGATGCGACGTGCCGTTCAGGCGGCTATTGCGGTCTGTGCCGCCGCAGTGCGGGCATACCGGGCCATTGGGCCAGCGGATCGATTCAAGATGCTCGCGCGCCGCGTCTTCATCGTTGAATCGTGCTGCGGTGTGGATTGCTTCGGCCATGTCATTGCTCCGGGAATAGAGCAATGATCGGCTTTCAATCTGCGTTTGTCAAGTACATACTTCCGTAACGTTTGACATGAACGGCTCGCGGAGGCCGCAGGCCGGAGCGAGTCCGCTCGATGGGAGTGCGAAGAGACTACCCACCTCCGGGCGACGGCGACGATGCGCCAAGATTGGTGGTGTTTGAAGTCATCAATCTGAAGCCTGGTAAATGCGAAGTGGCCAGCGCTCAGACGCTGCGCGGCGCACCACCCGCCGAATCCGTCGTGGACCAGCAGCTTGATGCGCGTGGCCCGCGCGTTGGCGAAAAGGCAGCGCGACGCAGCTCATGAGCCGCTCGGCGCCGGCGCGCATGTCCTTCGGCGCGGTGCACAGCCATCGTTGCTCGATGCGGATCACTTGAGCAGGCCCGAGGGCAGTTCGCGTCACCAGACCGTACAGTCATCGGCAGCCGACGCAGGCCAGCGCCCGGTGCGGTGCAGCGGACCGCGGCGAAGTTCGACCTGGATCAGCGGCTCGGCAATCGGCGCCGCGTCGGACGGATTGGCCGCAACTCGCGGCGCCATCTTGGCAGGTGCGGGCATCTTGATCGCAATGAACTCGGCGCCGGCGGCGAGAAGCAGCGATGTTTCCGGCATGGGTAGCCTGGGCACCTCACTCTTCGGGGATGGCTCAACCGCCACGCGGGTGGCGAGCTTGACGCCGCGACCGGAGCGCCACTTGTGAACGAGGTTGGCGTTCAGGCCGTGCTCGAGGGCTACCCCGGAGATCGACGCGCCTGGCTCATCGCAGGCGGCCGACGCAGGGGCGATCAACTAACGTCTGCGACATGTTGGAAATATGGGCGCTCCCGAAAATGGGTTCGACCCACAGCTGCAAATGTTTGGTCTACGAACTGGATCGCCAGGAAGCGGTCTCTGTCGAAAGAGAGCGGGCGAGTGTCCAGGCGGGTTCGCGGTTTTCGTTGAGCCCGCAGTCCCTGAACTTCAGGATCGGGCAGACGGTGACTGAAGAGCAACCTCAATCGCTGACGGTAAGCTGGCCATCCACAAGATGCAGTGTCAATTTGCGGCCACCACTGGGAATGGTCACCACACTTGCATTGCTCGACACCACCGGCGCCGCACTCATCCACAGCCCGAGCCTGCCGTGATCCGCGACCGTTCTACGTGAAACGCCGAGCAGCCGCACGATGTCATCGATCCCGTACCGGGCAAGTTCGCGGCCGTCTGGCGCGAAAAGCAGTAGTGCATGGCGCGACGGCACATTGATCCACTCGTCCGTCAGCAGCACCGCACCGCTGTCGGCGACCAATACGTGTCGGGGGCCCTGCTCCTGCGGCAGCATTTTTTGCCACAGGCTGGTCGACTTCGCACCGCTTTGCACAGACAGTTCCGCCAACGCAAGACGCGACTTCCAATGGTCCACCGTGACCAGCGTGAAAACATAGTTGCCCGATGCGGAACGGAACTCTCGGCTGTCCGGGGGCAGCACGATACGGTCGGCAACCACAAGCTTCACGCCAACCGCCCGAGCCGAGGTGAGCCCTGCCCCCACCAGGATCGCCGAGCACAGAAACCGACGTCGACGCACGTCTTCGTAGAGCGCGTCGGGCAGGCTCAAGCCGCGCGACGGCGGCGAACAGCCGTGATCGCGGCCAGCCCCAAACCGAGCAGCGCGTACGTGCTCGGTTCTGGCACCGCGGTCACGGCAACATCGCGCAGAAGCGAACTTTGGCGCGCATAGTCGATGTGACTCTGCGGCAGGCGGTCCAAGCCCAGACCATCCGGATTGACATCGGCCAGCGTCGTCGGAACGTTGCGGATGCCGCCACCGGCCATCAGATCGTTTGGATTGATCGAATGACCGGGATCAGCGGCACCCGCATAGTCGGGAAAATACTCCGGGACGAGACCGAAGTTGTGGCCCAACTCGTGCGCCAGCGTGTCAATCCGGCCCGTGCAGCCAACTTGGCCGCCGCAATCGAAGCTACTGATCGCGGACATGGACATGACCAAGCCACCGGCCCCGCTGAAGCCCACACCATAAGCGCCGTCGTAGTCGTTGATGAGGAACATGGCCACGCTCGTGTGGTTCACGCGAGCCAAGCCGGGGAAGACGGAGTTGTACAGATCGTCGAACGTGGCGACACCCACGGTGTTGTCGCTCAGGTTGTAGTAGTAGCTATTCACGATCTGCGAAACAAACGAGAAGGTCACGCT
Source organism: Rhizobacter sp. (assembly GCA_025350965.1). Classification (GTDB taxonomy): domain Bacteria; phylum Pseudomonadota; class Gammaproteobacteria; order Burkholderiales; family Burkholderiaceae_C; genus LMDS01. The sequence goes on along the minus strand of JANXWV010000072.1, from coordinate 14,679 downwards.
GATGCCAGCTTGAGCCCAGATCTTGTTGGTTTCGGCGGCGTAGTAGGAATTCCCCACCGGACCTGTGCTGGCGCATTCAGCGGCAGAAGCACAGACCTGATAGACGCTGACGTCGACGGTCTTGGAGATTTCGACTGCCGAGGCCAGAGACGGCGCGGCCACCAGGCAGGCCAGAGCCAGAAAACTTTTGGTGTTTCCGAAGAATGGCATTTGTACTTTTCCTTGTGGTTAGTGTTAACTTCAGGCAATGGTGCAGGCAGGGACACTCAACTTGTCAGTAGTTATTCGGCAACGCAGCACCGCCACGACTCGAAGATTGTGTGCGGAGCGGGGCGCGGCCCGTCCCCCTGGAACGAGGGGTGATCCATAGGACATCCAAGACTGGTGAAACGAATTCACGCGCTAGGCTTTGCCGCGAATCCGTGGCGGTTCACGCTGCCGAACGCCGGCGCTTCCGGGTGCGAAACGGACCTCGTGCAACAGTCGATCACCGCAGGCAGTCCGGACGCACGCGCGCTCGATTGCGGCAGCGCTTTCGCGTGCATCGTTGACGCGCTCGTTGTGGCAGTCGAAGCCACAGATGATGGCGGCATGGTCGGTACCGGCGAGCGAAGTGTGGAACTCGAGGTCGAGTGCGGCGGGCTGGCCCTGGCGGATCACGCCCCACGAATCGTTGTTGTGCACGATGTGGGGCACTGGTAGCTGCAGGCGCTTCTCGAGCCGACTTCTCGGGCCGACTTCTCGGGCCGACTTCTCAGGCCGACTTCTCGGGCCCATATTCCGCACCATGCCCTCGTCGCCGAACATGCAGGCGGATCACCTCAACCACCGCGCAGCCGCGCACCCACCCACGGGCCACACCATGAGCAACCCGACACCCAGCATTGACTTCGATGCCGACGGCGCCATCGTGACGATCACGCTGGCGCGGATCGAGCGGCGCAATGCCGTCGACGGGCCCACCGCCCTGGCGCTGCGAGCGGCGTTCGAGCGCTTCGAGGCGGACGACACCTTGCGCGTGGCCGTGTTCACCGGCAGCGGTGGGCACTTCTGCGCCGGCGCCGATCTGCGGGCCTTGGGCGACCCTGCACTGCGCAACGCCATCGAGCCCACCGGCCACGCCCCCGGCCCGATGGGGCCGACGCGCATGGCCTTCACCAAGCCGGTGATCGCCGCCATCGAAGGCTATGCCGTCGCGGGCGGGCTGGAACTGGCGCTGATGTGCGACCTGCGCGTGGCCGCACGCAGCGCCACCTTCGGCGTGTTCTGCCGCCGCTGGGGCGTGCCGCTGATCGACGGCGGCACCGTGCGCCTGCCCCGCCTCGTGGGCATGGGCCGCGCGCTCGACATGATCCTCACCGGCCGCCCCGTGGCCGCCGACGAGGCCCTGGCGATGGGCCTGGCCAACCGTGTGGTGGCCGACGGCGACGCGCTGGCCGAGGCGCAGACGCTGGCGCGGCAGATCGCCGCATTCCCGCAGGCCTGCATGCTCGCCGACCGCGCGTCGGCGTTCGCGCAATGGAGCTTGCCGATGCCTGAAGCCTTGCAGCGCGAAGGCGCGGGTGGGTTTGCAGTGGTGGCCGCCGAAGCGGTGCCGGGTGCCGCGCGCTTCGCGGCGGGGGCCGGGCGGCATGGGGTGTTCGACCTACCGGGGTAAGGCGCGGGTGGGTGCTCGCGCGATGTCGCCAGGTACTCTGGCAATGCCCGCCGCGTCGTCAGGCGCTTCGTCGGGCCAGGCATCGAGGCACGCGGCCGCCTCTTCCAGCGCGCGCAACTGCTCCGCAACGTCGCAGGGCATCGTCTTTGTGTTCATGGTCGTCACGCGCCGGCTTTTGCGCGGGGCGAGGTGGCTTCAACTGACCTTCGCGCTCCGCGAGCCTGCCCGTAACGTAGTCGGCCCTGCAAATCTCCGTCACCCCGCATAGACGCTTGCTCTGCGGGGTGAACGCCAATGGCGCGAACTCCCGGGATTGATTCCAATCGACATTGCGCAACTCGCTGGAGCTGGCCTGAGCAACGCCGGCCGCCCGCGGTTGCCAATCCGCTTGATGGTGGCACTGCTGTACCTCAAGCACGCCTTCAACCTCAGCCATTGAGAACTCTGCGAGAGCTGGAGCGAGAACGCGGCTTGGCAGTTTTCGAGCGGCATGGCGGACTACGAGCCGCGCCTGCCGTGCGACGTCACCCAGATCGGCCGCTTTCTCCGTGTGCTGGTTGAAGTGGGTGTCGAGCAGTTGCTCAAGTCCACCATCGGAGCGTCGGTCTCGATGGGGGTGCTCAAGAAGGCCGAGTTCGAGATGATCATCGTGGACACCACGGTGCAAGAGAAGGCCATCGCGCACCCGACCGACAGCCGCCTGTTGGAGATCGCGCGCCACAAAAGGGCCAGCGCCGCCGAGCGCTGCGGCATCGCGCTCAAGCAGACCTTCGCCAAGGAGGGCTAGGAGCTGCGTCGCAAGGCCGGTGGATTTGCCCACGCCAAGCAGTTCAAGCGCCTGCGCCGCACGGTCAAGCGCCAGCGCACGATCCTGGGCGCACTCATGCGCAATGCACAGCGCGGTCTGGAATCGATTTCGCGGGCAGGCCCGCAAGTGATGGCAGGGCTTGAACCCATGACACTGGCGATCGCAGAGCTGACGATGTGGCTGGCGCGCGCCGAGCGCATCCGCACCCAGCAGCGCCACAGCAAGAACAAGCTCTACGCACTGCATGCGCCCGAGGTGGAATGCATCGGCAAGGGCAAGGCGCGCAAGCCCTGCGAGTTCGGCGTGAAGGTCAGCCTGGCCGTCACGCACCGGCACGGCTTGCTGGTGGGCGCGCGGTCCTTCCCCGGCTATCCGTATGACGGCCACACGCTGGCAGAACAACTGCAGCAGACCAACACGCTGTTGCAAGACATCCGCGTCAAGCCCACCACGGCGGTTGTTGATCTGGGGTTCCGCGGCGTCGATGAAGCCTGCGCGCCGGTGCAGATCATCCACCGTGGCAAGTTCAAATTACTCGATGCGCAGCAGCGCCGCTGGCTCAAGCGGCGCCGGGTGATCGCGCCGGCGATCGGCCACACGAAGAGCGACAACCGCATGGATCGCTGCTGGCTTGGCGGCAGCAGTGGTGACGCGTTGCATGCAGTGCTGTGGCAGCAGGCTCACCACCCGCTCGCTGCTGCGGGCGATCGCCGCCAAGGGGCTGGCAGCCCTTGTTTTGGTGTTCTCGCAACTGGCGTTCTATGCAGCATGCATCGGCCGCGTTCTGCGAATTCCAACACCTGCCGCCGGGCGAGCAGATGAGCAACCTGAGTGCCGACGCAGGCCGGTTACGTCATGTCTGCCGACGGGATGACGATGGATTTCGCAGGGCCGACTACTCGAGGGTCCACCTGGGCACGAACAAACAGGTGCTTCTCGATCGTCGACAGGGCATCGAGCGTCGGCCCAGTCTTGAGGCTCGGAATATTCCAGCCCGTTCCTTGGTTGTTGTCGTAGGTCGCGCGGAGGACGCGGGGGTAGTCCTTGCCATGTGGAAACCGCGCGGGTCGGGCGGCAGCCGACAAGGGAACGTCAATTGAGGCACCGCGCTCATAGGCTTCTCGCTACGGCAGAGTTCGTACTGGGGCTTGTGCGCCGATTGCACTTCAGAGGCTTTCGAACCGGCCTGCTAGACCCATCAGGTTTGGACGGGCCATGCTGTCTCTTTCATTGACAACAGGTGCGAAGTTTCAAGCTTTGTTGAATCGGAGATTTAGAGATGTTTTCAACTATTGCAATTGAAGGTCGGCGAGGGCGGTGTTGACCTCGCCGACTCGCAGCGTGGCGGCGGCTGGGGCGCTGACGCGGTACTCCGTCTCCAGGCAGGCTTGAACCGCGCGCCCGAGCGCCTGTCGGCAGGCTGCCGGCGTTGTCCGGCCCGTTCCCGCCGATCAGCTGGCCGAGCCTGCGCCCGCTGCGGCCGTCAGCGCACCGAACCCATACCGGTTCATGCTGCCGAACGCCGGCGCTGCCGGGTGCGGAACGAACCTCGTGCGGCAGTCGAGCACCGCCGGCAAGCCCGACGCACGCGCGCGCTCGATCGCGGCGGGGATCTCGCGTGCATCGTCCACGCGCTCGCCGTGGCAGCCGAAGCCGCGCGCAATGGCCGCGTAGTCGGTGCCGGCGAGCGAGGTGTGGAACTCGAAGTCGAGTGCGGCGCGCTGGCCCTGGCGGATCACGCCCCACGACTCGTTGTTGTGGACGATGTTGAGCACCGGCAACTGCAGGCGCCGAGCGGTGTCGAGCTCTTGCAGCGTGAAGCCGAAGGCGCCGTCGCCGGTGAGGTTCACGACCGTGCGGCCCGGGTGCAGCCACTGCAGCGCCAGCGCCCACGGCAGGCCGAAACCAAGGTGCGCCATGCCGGGGTCGTGAAAGCGCGTGCGCACGCCGTGGACCGGCGTGAGGTCGTTGCTCCAGAACGAGGTGTGGCCGCCGTCGAGCACGGCCAGCGCATCGCGCGGCAGTGCCTGCCCGACGGCATGGGCGAGCGCAGCCGGGTGCATGGTTGCGGCCACTTCACGGGTCATCACCGACAGGCGTTCGTCGTACGCGGCCCGCACGGCGCGCAGGCTCGGCAGCCACTCGGCTTCGGCGCGGCCCGGCGCGTTCGGCAGTGCCGCCAGCAGGTCGTCGAGCGCGAGCTTCGCGTCGGCCTGCATCGCCACCGCGTGCAGCGCCGGGCTGCCGAGCGCCGAGGGGTCGATGTTGATGTTGACGAGCGCCTGCTCGCGGCGTGCGAGCGGGCCGCGTTCGTCCCAGAGCCACGACGAGAAGCGGCAGCCGATCGCCACGATCACGTCGGCGCGTTCGAAGGCCTGGCGCACCGCGTCACCGGCGATCAGCCCGCCATGGCCGATGAAGGCCGGGTGGTCGCTGGCGACGACGCCGAGCGCCATCTGCGTGGGCACCACCGGCGCGCCCAGGCGCGCGGCAAGCTCGCGCAGCGCGGCACCGGCACCCGCATGCACCACGCCGCCGCCGGCCACCACCAGCGGCCGGCGGGCCTGCTGCAACAGCGCTGCGGCGGCGGCCACAGTATCGGCTGCGGGCCGCGGCCCGCCGGTGATGCGATAGCGCTCGGGCGCTGCATCGAACTCGTCGGCACGCCACGTGGCCTTCTCGGCCAGCACGTCCTGCGGGATGTCGAGGTGCACCGGGCCGGGACGGCCGCTGTGGGCCTCGCGGAACGCGGTGCGCACGAGTTCGGGCAGGCGCCGCGCGTCGTGCACCACCGCGTTCCACTTCGTCAGCGGGGCCAGCACGGCGCGCGTGTCCATGTCCATGAACATGCCGCGGTGCGGGTAGGCCGCGGCCCGGTGCTGGTTGGTGGTGATCAGCAGGGCAGCGAGGTTGTTGTTGAAAGCCACGCCCGCGCCGGAAGCCAGGTTCAGGCCGCCCGGCCCCATCTCGCCCACGGCGAGTGCGACGCGGCCGGTGCTCGCGAACACCGCGGCCGCCATCATGGGTGCGGCCGCTTCATGCCGCACGCCGACGAACGGGATGCTCGACTGCGAGAGCGCATGCAGCAGAGGCGCCAGCTTGCCGCCGACGATGCCGAAGGCCGCCGGCACGCGCTCGGCCTCGAGCAGGCGCACGATGGCCTGTGCGCCCGTCAGGGTGAGCGGTGCGTCGGCGGGTGTCGGCATCAGTCTTCCGGGTTGAACCCGGTGGCCTTGACGATCGGGCCCCAGCGGGTGAGTTCGGTCTTCACGCGCGCCGCCATGGCCTCGGGCGAATCGCGCAAGGGCAGCAGCCCGTTGCGCGTGAACACCTCCTGCATCTCGGGCGAGCCGATCGCGTCTTGCACCGCCGCGTTGAGCTGGCGCACGAGTTGCGGCGGTGTCCTGGCCGGCGCGTACCAGCCCAGGAACTCGACGACGACGATGTCCTTGTAGCCCAGCTCGGTGAAGGTCGGCACATCGGGCGCGGCGGCCCAGCGCTGTGGGCTGGCCACGGCCAGCGACCGCAGCTTGCCGCTCTTGAGGTGCGGCAGCACCTCGCTGATGACGTTGAAGGCCACCGGCACCTGGCCGCCCATCAAATCCTGCAGCAACGGCGCGCCGCCCTTGTACGGGATGCTGCGCAGCGGTAGGCCCGAGGCGCGCTCGAACATCATGCCGACGAAGTGCGGCGACGAACCCGGTGCCGGGATGCCGTAGTTGGCCAGGTTCGGGTTGGCCTTGGCCCAGGCCACGAAGTCCTGCACGGTCTTCACCTCCGGCGGCACCATCGGGCCCACCGTCATCGATATCGTGTAGGCCGCCAGCGTGGCCACAGGCACGAAGTCGACCATCGGGTCGTAACCCAGCTTCTTGCCGTAGGTGTGCGGGTACACGGTGACGATCGACGACGGCACCTGCAGCAGCGTGGCGCCATCGGGTGCGGCGCGCTTCACGTAGTCGGCGGCAATGCGGCCGCCGGCGCCGGGCTTGCTGTCGAGGATCAGCGTTCCGGCGTAACGGTTCTTGAGCCGCTCCATCAGCGGCCGCGACACCTGGTCGCCCAGGCCGCCGGGCGGGAAGCCCGACCACACCACCGTCTGGGCCGGCTGCGCCAGCGCGCTCGCGGCGGGCGCGAGGGCGAGGGCGAGCGACAAGACCAACGCGTGAAACACGCTTCGACGAACGATCATGGCTGTCTCCTGGCTGCGGCTCGTGTGGCCGTCTGATCGTGATGTTGCGGCCGACGCGCCGGCAACACCATGGACGAACCGGACCGCTCCGGTACATTTCCGGCATCCATGAAGACCGCCCCGCTCGCTGTCGCCTTCCGCGAGGTGCGCCATTTCCGCCCGGACGACTGGCTCCACTGCGAGCCCATCGCGCTGCGCGGCGAAGAGTTCGGATGGACGATTCCGGCGCATCGCCACGAGGGGCTGCACCAGCTGCAGTGCCTGCTCCGAGGCAAGGCGGTGGTGACGCTCGACGACGTGCCGCACACCGTGGCGGCACCGGCCGTGCTGATGATCGCGCCGGGCTGCGTGCACGGCTTCCGCTACCAGCGCAGCACGGCGGGCCAGCAGGTCACCGTGCCCTCGGCGCGACTCGAAGCGGCGTTCGGCGCCGCGCCCGCGCTGGCCGCGCTGCTGCGCCACACGCACATCGTGCAGGGCCACGTGCTCGAAGGCGAGGCGCCGCGCCTCGCCGAACTTTGCGCCGGCCTGGCTGCCGAATTCGAGGGCAACGCGGCCGGCCGCAGCGAAGCCCTGCAGGCGCATCTGGTGCTGTTCGTCACGTGGCTGCTGCGCCGCGCCGCGCCGCCGTCGGCCGCCGAGAACCAGCGTGCGCTGCGCGACACGCTGGTGGCACGCTATCGCGCGCTGATCGAGCGGCACCTGCGGCGCCACCGGCCGCTGGGCTTCTACGCGGCGCAGTTGCACATCACGCCGGACCACCTCAGCCGCAGCTGCCGCAGCGTGAGCGGCCTGTCGGCGCTGGGCCTGCTGCACGAGCGCATGGTGGTCGAGGCGCGGCGCCTGCTGGCCCACACCGCCGCGCCGGTGAGCGACGTGGCCAGCGACCTCGGCTTCGACGACCCGGCCTACTTCGCGCGCTTCTTCGCGCGCCGGGCCGGCCACTCGCCGCAGGCTTACAGGCTGGCGCTGGCGATGGGGCGGGCGGCACTGCCCTGAAAATGTTCCAAAGCCTGCGCGGGCACCCGCGCCGGCAACCCTGGGCACACCTGCTGTCCGCGCAGCAACTGCTCGATCCCGTCGGCCGCGAGCGGCTTCGACATGTAGTAGCCCTGCCCCGAGTCGCAACCCAGCTCGCGCAGCAGCTCCAGTTGCTCCAGTGTTTCGACACCTTCGGCGATCACTTCCTTGCCGAGCGACGTGCCGAGCAGCACGATGGCGCGAACCACCGACGACTCCTTCGAGCCGGCACGCAGCGGCTTGACGAACGACATGTCGATCTTCAAGCTGTCGATCGGCAGCACCGCGAGGTGGCTGAGCGACGAATAGCCGGTGCCAAAGTCGTCCACGCTCAGGCCGACGCCCAACTCGCGCAGTGCCTGCAAGGTGCCCATCGCGGCGGAGAGCTGCGCCATCAGGATGTTCTCGGTTAGCTCGATTACCAAGTGTTGGGGCGCCAGCTCGCAGGCCTGCAGCACCTGTCGGATGCGCGACACGAACTCCGGGTCGGCCACGTCGCGCGCCGACACGTTCACATGCACGCTCAAGTCGCCGAAGCCGGTGAAGCTGCGCTGCCAACCGCGCAACGCGGCACAGGCCTGCCGCACCACCGAGTCGGTCAGCTGCGTGATCAGGCCCGCCTCTTCCGCGATCGGGATGAACGCCGCCGGGCTCACCATGCCAAGCTCGGGGTGCGTCCAGCGGCTCAAGGCTTCGAAGCCCTTGATCCGGCCACTGCGCAGATCAACCAGCGGCTGGTAGGCCACGCTCAGCGCCTGCCGCGGCAGGGCGAGACGCAGCTCTGCCTCCATGCGCACGCGGTCGGCCACCTCAGTGTGCAGGTGCGCGTCGAACAACGCGTAGCGCGCCTTCCCTTCGGTCTTGGCGCGGTACATGGCGATATCGGCATCGCGCAGCATGTCCTCGGGGTGGGCATACCCGGTCGAGCTGAACGTGATGCCGATGCTGGCGCTGGCCGTCACCGTCATCGTGCCCAGTTGCAGCGGTTCGCGCAGCGCCAGCAGCAGGCGCTCGGCGAGGTCCATCGCGTCGGCGTTGCGGTGCAGGCCGACGGCCAGGATCGCAAATTCGTCGCCGCCCAGGCGCGCCAGCATGTCGCCGCTGCGCAGGCCGAGCGCCAGGCGCGCCGAGGCCTGCACCAGGAACTCGTCGCCCACGCTGTGGCCCTTGCTGTCGTTGATGAGCTTGAAGCGGTCGAAGTCGAGGAACATCACAGCGAAGGCCCGGCCCGGCCCGCTGTCAGCCCGGGCGATCGCGAGCCGCAGCGCTTCATGGAAGCGCTCGCGGTTGGGCAGGCCGGTGAGTTTGTCGTGGAAGGCACGATGCTGCAGTTCGAGTTCGGCCTGCCGGCGGGCTGTGACGTCCTGGATTTGCAGGATCAGGCTCGGCCCGTCGGCGTCGGGCAGTGCGAACAGGCTGCAGCTGATGCTGGCCCAGACCTCACCGCCGCCGACGCGGTGGCAGCACAGCTCAACCGGCAAGGTGTCGGCGCTGCCGCGTGCCACCTCGGCCAGCGTGGCATGCAGGCGCTTGCGGTCGTCGCGGGCGACGAAGTCCGCGAACGTGCGGCCTGCCAGTTCGGCCGCCTCGTCGGCGAGCAGGCTGCGCAAGGCCGGGTTGCACAAGTGGATCTGCCCATCCACCGAAACGAGAGCCATGCCGATGGATGCGCGCGTGAACGCACCCTGAAAGCGCCGCTCCGAGACTTCCAGCTCACGCAGGTGCTGCGCCGCCAGCTCGGCCTCGCGCTCGCGCGCCTGACTGGCGGCAAGTGCCGCGTCGCGTTCCAGCGCGACTGCCGCAGCCTGTTGCACGGCGCGCTCCGATTCTTGCTGGCGCGCGAAGAAGTGCAAGGTGCTCAGCAGCAGGCCGAGCGTGGGCACGATCGTCAGCATCACCGCCACGCCGGCGAGGCGGGTGGTGATGAACAGCAGTGCCGCGATAGCCGCCGCGCCGCTGCTCGCCCCGCCGACCCAGCCGAACACAGTGACCAAGCCCGACAGGTTGACCGGCTCGTTGCGCTTGAGGCGGCCCACGGTGGACATCAGCACCGCGTTGCAGGCGCAGTACAGCAAGCCGAAGGCCATGGTGGCAAGCACCAGTGCGGCAGCGTTGTAGGGCGAATCGGCGCCCGGGCGGGGGGCCCATGGCGCGAGCCACTGGCCACAGGCCCACATCGTGAAGGCGGCGATGCCGGTGCTGCCCAGCCGCGTAGTCCAGCGCCCCGAGCTGCGCCATGACGACACCAGCGCCTCGAGCGCAGCGGCCAGGCAGCCGGCAGCCGCGCCATGCGTCAGCAGCAGCAGGAAGATGAACACGTCGCCGATCGAGAACACCTGGTTCGTGCGCGGCACCTTCACCGGGAAGAGTGCCATCAACATCACCAGCAGCAGCCCGCCGGCGAGTTGCAGCAGCGCGAGCGCTGGCAAGCCCGACAGCGTGAAAATCGAGTGGCTGCAGGCCGCCAGGCCGAGGCCCACCATCAACCACCAGAACACGGTGGCGGGGCGGTTGTAGTCGGGCATCAGCCTCGCGTGCAGGCGCTGCGGCCACGGCGGGCGCTGACTCGACGCTGCGATCAGCGGTGGTGACGGGAGCAACGGGGTGGGCATGCGGTAGGTTTCGGCCGCGGTTACGCCGAACTGAAGCGTCGTCGGCAGCGTCGTCACACCGGGTGGGCGCGGCAAGCTCGCGTCACGGTTCGCCGAGTGCGACGTTCTCTGCCATGGTCAAGCCTTCGGCCATCGTCAGCCCTTCGGCCATCGTCAGCCCCTCGGCCATCGTCAGGCCTTCGGCCATGGTCAGACCTTCAGCCATCGTCAAGCCTTCGGCCATGGTCAGGCCCTGGGACATCGTGATGCCCTGCCCCAGCGTCAGCCCGCTGCCCGCGATGAGCCAGCTCGACAGCAACTGGGTCGGCGTGAACGCCCCGGTGCGGCCGCGCCACGAGCTGATGCCGACAAGCAGGTCGCCAAGCATCACCCCCGGCGAGACGAGCACCTGCGTGGCCAGCGGCGTTTCGAGCACGGCTTTGACGAAGGTGTTGGCAGCGACGTTGGTGGCGGCGGGCCAGTAGGTCACGGTGTTGAGCAGCAGGTTGTTGCGCGCCCAGGTCAGCCGCGGGTCGTAGAAGGGCTGGTGCCGCGTCAGCACTTGACCGCTCAGCACGTGGGTGCCGCCGGCAATCACGAGTTGGCTCCATGGCGCCTTGACACCACCGATGGTCGAAGAGACCCGCGTCGGGAACGTCCTGCCAGCCGCGACCAGCGAGCTGCCCGGAGCCACCGCGCCTGCGGCGATCGCAGCCGCCACATCGGTGCGCAGCGCCGAGGCCAGCGTGACGGCGCCGGCCACGTTGACGAGCCCTGCGCCCTGCTGCAGCAAATTGAGCGTCGCCAGCGGCTGCGCGCTGTACTGGAGGATGGCTTTGACCAGGGGCGGCGTCAGGCCGGGGTTGGCCTGCAGCATCAGCGCCACCGCGCCGGCCACCACCGGCGCGGCCACCGAGGTGCCGGACAGCAGCTTGAGGGCCTGATCGGTGGGTTGCGACGTACCGCCGAATCCGCTGGCGAGCGTCGGGTACTTGACTGCCAGCGCGTCGAGCGTGCCGCCGACGGTGGCCGCCGCGCCGAGCACGGCGTTGCCCGGCGCGATCAGGTCGGGCTTGAGCAGGTTGTCGGCCTTGCGAGCGCCGGTGTTGTCGACGAACCCGCCACGTGTGGGGCCACGCGAGCTGAAACCGTTGACCACGTCGTCGTTGCGGCCCGTGGTGCCGCGTGCATTGTCGGAGCCGACAGTGATCACGCTCGGGTCGTTGCCCGGCGCACCGATGGTGCCGTAGACCTCGGCCCCGGCGCTGCTGCGGCCGAAGTTGCCGGCCGCCGCCACCACGGTGATGCCGGCAGCGCTGAGCGCTCTCGCGGCGCGGCACAACGGGTCGGTCAGGTAGCTCTCGGTCGAATCGGCGGCAAGGCTAACGTTCAACACCCGGATGTTGTACTCCCTGGCGTGGAACAGCACCCAGTCCATGCCAGCGAGCGCATCGCTCATCTGGCCGCCGCCCGCGTCGTCGAGGACCTTCACGTCGAACAGCGTCGCGTTCGGGGCCACGCCGGTCGAATCGGGGGTGCGAAAGCCGCCTTGCCCCGCGGCGATGCTGGCCACATGCGTACCGTGGCCGTAAGGATCATGGGCCGTCTTGAGGCCGCTCGTAGAGATCGCACCCTCGTAGGCCATGCGGGCCAGACTGCCCGGCGCCATCGGGTCCGACAGGTCGACGCCGGGTGTCCAGCCGCTCGTGCCGGTGGCGCTGTCCGTCGCGTCGGTGGTGCTGGCGCTCTTGGCCAGCATGGCGGATCCCAGGCCCGTAAGCTGGCTGTACTTGAGCAGGTCGACCGAGCGGCTGACGCGACTCTTGAGCCCGTCGGTGCCAAGGAAGGCCGCGTGCGAAGTGGCGACGCCGGAGTCGAGCACCGCGATGCCGATGCCGCTGCCGTCCAGCCCGGTGTTGACGCCCCCAGTGGTGGTGCGCGGGCCGCTCGAGGTGCCGGTGATGGTGCCGGTCGTGGTCTCGATCAGGCTGGCGGTTCGCGCCGTGCTGCGGTTCGGCGAGATGCTGCTCACATCCGCGCGCGCCGCAATCGTGGTGACGCGGTTCAGCGGCAGCAGTGCAGACAACGCGCTTACCGAGGCATAGCGCATGAACACCGAACCGCCGTTGGCCACGACCGCTGCGCGCAGGGCCGGCATGTCGGCGTCGGCCCCGGTGGCCACGATCAGCACCTGCACCAGCGCCAGCCCGCTGGACGTGCTGCCCCACACCATGCCCGCCGGCACCACACCCGATTTGACAGCTGCCGCCAGGTCGGCCGAAATGTTGGATGCCGGCTGCGGCGATGCCGCGTGCAGCGGCACCACGCCGCACAGCGTCACTGCCAGCGCAGCAACGCTGGCCGTGACACGGCGCCTCACCTGCTGCAACGGCAGCTCACACCAAAATCTCATCAAGTGGTTCATGTGTACTTTCAAATGCATCGCCTGAGAGCGCGAAAACTCATTCTGTTTTGTCGTCACGCTGCGTGCCCGCTGGCGAGCTCGCAAACCCCGTCAGGACCAGAATTCCCACACGGTTCGGTCGGGATCGTGGAGCCCGCTGCGCTGGCTGTTTCAGGCTTCCTGCGCCACCACATCAAGCACCTTGTCGGCCCTTGCGGGCCTTACTTGAGGGCGCCGTGAACCGCGCCGCCGGGCGCTCGGTCAGTGAACGGGCGTTGCCAGCCTCAGGCGGAAAACCGCGGACCACGGCACGGCGGGCGGCGTGTCGCTGCTGGCGACGAGCACCGCGCGCGTCGGGTGCGCGGCCAGGGCTGCGAGCGCACGCAGCAGGTGTGCGACGGACGCCCCGTCGAGCGCGCCGGTGGGCGCATCGAGCAGCGTGAGCGGCCGGGCGGCATGGGGTGTTCGACCTAACCGGGGTGAGTCTCCGGATCGTGCTCGCGCGATGTCGCCAAGTACTCTGGCAATGCCCGCCGCGTCGTCAGGCGCTTCGTCGAGCCAGGCCTCGAGGTACGCGGCCGCATCTTCCAGCGTGCGCAACTGCTACGCAATGTCGCAGGGCATCGTCTTTGTGTTCGTGGGCGTCAAGCGCCGGCTTTGCCGGCCCGACGAGGCGCCGACTTCTGCGAAGGGCGAGGTGGCTTCAACTGACCTTCGCGCTCCGCGGCCTGCCCGTGACGTACTTGTGGAGGCGGATGTTGACGCGCCGATCCTTGATGGCCGTCGCGCGCGCACCGGCTTTGAACTTCGACAGCTCCGACTTCGTTGCGACGGACTTGGGCAGTGACCACGTGATGGGATTGGAGCCCCGCTGAGCGGTTCACATCTGGATCGGCACCGCAAAGCGCATCACGCGCTCGGTGCAACAAGGCCGACTGAAGAGTGGCAGTCTGTTCTCTTTCTCGGCATCGCCTTCGAGCCCACGTCACTCACCGAACCAAAAGTCAATTCGGTTTGCCAATGAAAAAACAAAATCCGCTGACTACTTCGGAAATCCCTGTAAGAGGTTAGGCCGCAGTTTGACACTGTTCCAGATGGCAACCATGATGGTTCCATTCTTGACTGGAGCAGCGATGCCTACAACGCTCACTCTGAAGAACATTCCTGACGAGGTGTACGTTCGCCTCAAAGCTGCCGCTAAAAGCCACCACCGTAGCCTGAATAGCGAAGCAATTGTGTGCCTTGAATCGGTGCTTTTGCCCGGGCGAGCTACTGCCGAAGAGGTGATAGCCAGAGCGCGTGCCATTCGTGATGCGCTGCCAAAGGGCAAGTTCGCCGCCAAGGACATTGACGCCTTCAAGCGTGAGGGGCGCCCGTGATTGTGGTTGACACAAACGTGATCGCCTACCTCTTCTTGCGCGGAGAGTTTGCAGCTCCTGCCGAAGCATGGTTGAAGGACGATCGCGATTGGGCTGCGCCGGTGCTCTGGCGCAGCGAATTGCGCAACTTGCTCAGCGGCTACCTCCAAAGGAAGCAACTGACTTTTGAGGCCGTTCGCGAGATTCAGCGCGAGGCAGAAGCTTTGCTGATGGGAAGCGAACACGAAGTTGATTCGCAACGCGTACTTGAGTTGGTTCGCGACAGCGACTGCAGCGCGTACGACTGCGAGTTTGTGTCCGTGGCCATGCGTCTGGGAGTGAAGCTACTCACTGCGGACGGGAAGGTATTGAAAGCGTTTCCCCAATACACGGTACCGTTTTCTGCGCCCTAACGAATAAGAGGGACTTCCCCGTCCCGAACCAGCCGCATGGCGGCAGTGGGCCACCAGTGCCAAGATGGGAAGCGCAAACGTCTCATCAACTCATTCGGAAGGGGAAGTCATGGCTATTTTGTATTTCGGCATCGATCTCGCCAAGAACGTTTTCGCGGTTCACGGCGTTGGCGCCACTGGCAAGCCGGAGCTGGTGCGCCCGAAGGTCGCGCGGGCGAAGCTGCACGAGTCGGTTG
>JANXWV010000058.1 GCA_025350965.1 Rhizobacter sp. | reverse complement strand
GAAGAAATTGTCGTGACGCTGTCACGACAATTGAGCATCGACCACGGCACGAGCTTCGACGAGAAAAACCTGCGCCGCATGATCCAGTTCGCCGAGGTCTTTCCGGACGAGCAGATTGTCGTGTCGCTGTTGCGAGAATTGAGCTGGTCGCACTTCCTGTCGTTGCTGCCGCTGAAAGCGCCCCTGCAACGCGAGTTCTACGCTGAGATGTGCCGCGCCGAACGATGGAGCGTGCGTACGCTGCGGGACAAGATCGGCGGCATGCTGTACGAGCGCACTGCGCTCTCGCGCAAGCCTGCCGAACTGGCACGCATCGAACTGGCTGCACTGCGTGACGAAGACCGCCTTTCCACCGACATGGTGCTGCGTGACCCGTACCTGCTCGACTTCCTCGGGCTCAAAGACACCTACCAGGAGAAAGACCTCGAAGCGGCCATCCTGCGCGAGATGGAACGCTTCATCATGGAATTGGGAAGCGGCTTCGCCTTCCTCGCACGACAGAAGCGCGTCACGCTCGACGGCGAAGACTTCTACATGGACCTGCTCTTCTACCAGCGCGAACTGCGAAGGCTGGTGGTTGTCGAACTCAAGCTCGACCGTTTTCGCCCCGAGCACAAAGGCCAGATGGAGCTCTACCTGCGATGGCTCGACAAGTACGAGCGCAAGGACGGCGAGGAGCCGCCGATCGGCATCATCCTGTGCACGGCAAAAGACCAGGGCCGCATCGAACTGCTGGAGCTCGACAAGACCGGCATCCACGTGGCCGAGTACCTCACTGCCCTGCCCCCGAAGGATGTCCTGCAACGCAAGCTGCAGGAAGCGGCCGCCGTTTCGCGCGCGCGCATCGCGAACAAGAATGCCGCCAACACGTAAACGCCTTCGTCGTGAGGGGGTAGGAACTCCTCCGAAAGACCAACTGCCTGTGACAAGATGCATTCAATGGCAGCTTGCGGCGCAGTTCTTTGACCTGCGTGCCCGGCACCATCGGGAGGGCCCTCGTCGGCTCGGCATGTGAACCGATTGTAAAGGGGCGGGCGATGGAGCAGATCGATTCCGGGGACGGCGGCATCAACGACGAGTGCCATCGCGTCGACGCAACGCTGATCGCGAAGCTGAACCTGGCGGACTTTCAGAATGCCGTGCCTTTGCTCAAGGAACTGAGCATCGTCAACGGCACAAAGGAAGTTGCGAAGGACCTCGAGCTGCGCATCGAATCCGTACCAGGGTTCCTTAAGCCGAAGGTGTGGCGAATCGATGCGGTCGGTGCGGGCAGCAGTTACCGCATCACCGACCTCGACGTGCAACTCGATGGCCCGCTGCTCACGCGTCTGACCGAGAGCGAGAAGGCGACGGTGACGTTTTCGCTGCGGCGGCGTGACGATTCGAGCGTCGGATTGGCGCGACTGGAACGGTCCGTCGAACTGCTGCCACGCAATCAATGGGGCGGCATCTCGCACCATCTTCCGGACCTGATCGCGGCCTTTGTGCAGCCCAATGAACCCGCCGTCGAGCGCCTGCTGAAACAAGCGGCCGACATTTTGCGCAAGAACGGCAAGAACCCGGCGCTGGACGGCTACAAGGGCGGCAGCCAGCGCGCCTGGGAATTGGCCTCCGGCATCTGGAGCGCTGTCGCCGCGATGGGGCTGGACTATGCGCTGCCACCGGCCAGCTTCGAGCACAGCGGGCAGAAGGTACGCGGCCCCGCGCAAATCGCCGAATCCGGCCTCGCGACATGCCTCGATCTGGCCCTGTTCTTCTGCGCCGCCATCGAGCAGGCAGGCCTGAACCCGCTACTGGTGTTCACGAAGGGCCATGCGTTTGCCGGTGTGTGGCTCAAGGCCGAGGAGTTCTCCGCGACTGTCGTGGACGACGTCACCGCGCTGCGCAAGCGCGTGAAGTTGAAAGAGCTGCTGCTGTTCGAGACCACACTCGCCACGCATCGGCCAGCGCCGAGTTTCAGCTTCGCCAGCCAGAACGCAGCCCAGCAGATCTCGGAAGCGAAGGAAGAGGCGTTCGAGATGGCGATCGACATTCGCCGTGCCCGCCTGCAACGCATCAAGCCGCTGGCCAGCGCCGAGGCGCCGACGGTCGCACAAACAGCGGCGCAGCCGATGGCCGTGCAGCCGCCCTTCGACGAACCGCCCGAGCTGCCCGAGGACGGCCCCACCGCCGAACAAGACCCGGCCACGCTGAACCCGAAGGACCGTCTGGCACGCTGGCAACGCAAACTGCTCGACCTTTCGCTGCGCAACAACCTGCTCAACTTCAAGTCCGGTAAGAAGGCCTTGAAGCTGGAAGCGCCGGATGCCGGTGCGCTGGAAGACCTGCTGTCAGACGGGCAGACGCTGAAGCTGCTGGCGCGACCCGACCTGATGGACGGCGCCGACCCACGCAATCAAGCCATCTACGAAGGACGCGAGCGCGAAGACCTGCGTCGCGCTCACGCCCTGGATGCGTTGAAGCGCCGCGAGGTCTTCATCGGCGTGCCACAGGACGAACTCGAGCCGCGGCTGGTGGATCTGTACCGCACCGCGCGCAACACGCTCCAGGAAGGCGGTGCGAACACACTGTACATCGCGCTCGGCTTCCTGTCATGGACCCGCGACGACAAGGCCGGCACGAAGTACCGCGCGCCGCTGATCCTGGTGCCCGTGACGCTCCACAGAAAAAGCGCTCGTTCAGGCTTCACGCTGCTGCTGCACGACGACGAGCCGCGCTTCAACCCGACGCTCATCGAAATGCTGCGGCAGGATTTCAAACTCGATTTCGGCGTCGCCGATGGCGAGTTGCCCCGGGACGATGCGGGACTGGATGTGCAGGCGGTCTGGAAGGCCGTTTCCCATTCCATCAAAGACATCAAGGGTTGGGAGGTCTCGGAAGACGTGGTGCTGGCCATGTTCTCGTTTGCCAAGTACCTGATGTGGAAGGACTTGACCGAGCGCACCGACCAGCTGCGCGAGAACCCCGTCGTCAAACACCTGATCGACACGCCGCGTGACAGTTATCCGTCCGGCGTGGCCTTCCCGAACCCCAAACGCCTGGATGCCGATTTCTCGCCCGAGCAGACCTTCTGCCCGTTGCCGGCAGATTCGTCTCAGCTGTCGGCCGTGATGGCGGCCGTGAGAGGCAAGGACTTCGTGCTCATCGGCCCGCCGGGCACCGGCAAGAGCCAGACCATCAGCAACCTCATCGCGCAGTGCCTGGCCGAGGGCAAGCGCGTGTTGTTCGTGTCGGAAAAAATCGCCGCGCTGGATGTGGTGTACCGGCGGCTGCGCGAGGTCAACCTGGGTGAGTTTTGCCTGGAGCTGCATTCCAGCAAGGCACGAAAGCTCGACGTGCTGGCCCAGTTGCAGAACGCCTGGGAAGCCCAAGGCGATGTCGACCCCGACGAATGGCGCGCCCAGGCGCAGCGGCTCAAGCGCCTGCGCGACGACCTCAATGGCTACGTCGAGCGCCTGCACTTTCGGCACGCCAACGGCATGACCATCTTCGAGGCCATCGGTCGGGTGGTCGACGGGGAAGACGTTCCCGCGTTGGGCTTGAGCTGGGGCGCCGCCCAGGCCCACGGCACCGATGCCATGGAGGCCCTGCGTGGCGTCGTGGACCGGCTCGATGTGAACGCGACAGCCTTCGGCCATGGCGCCTTGCTCGACAACCCGTTGGCCGCCGTCGGGCGGAGCGACTGGTCACCGATGTGGCAACAGAGCCTGGTGGATGCGGCCCGCGGTGTGATGCCGCCCGCGCAGGCCGTGCAGGCGGCGCATGACCGGCTGGCTTCTGCCATCGGGCTGCCGCCGATGCCCCTGACGCGCCGCGTGCGCGGCGCAGTCGGCGTCTTGGCCAGGATCTTGCCGCAGGCGGCGGGACGCGATTGGCGATTCGTGTTGCGCGTGGATGCCCGCGGCACGGCCGAGCGCCTGCAGGCCGGCGCGGCGCTCGTGACGCAGCACCGCGACCTCAGCTCGCAGCTCGCGCCCGCGTGGCCACCTTCCGTCGTGGTGGCGTGCAGGCAAGGCATCAAGCTGCTGGCGAACCGCCGCAGCGCGCATGCCGATCTGGGCATGCCTTGGGCGGCCGACGTGGTCGAGGAACTGCAAAAGGGGCTGGCCCTTATCGACCAGATCGCGCAAGCGACGAAGCAGCTTTCGGTGTCCTACAGCGAACAGGTCGAACAGCTCAACGTGACGCAGCTGCAGCGCGAATGGGTCAAGGCCGAGAAGGCGCTGTGGCCGATGTCGTGGCTGGCCAAACGTAAGGTGCGCTCGGTGCTGGACGCCGCCGCCACTGGCGAGACCGAACCCGACGTGGCACGCGACCTCCGCGCCCTCGTGCGCATTCGCGCACTTCGAGCGGAGGCCACTGCGCTGGAAGTCGGACCCGCCACCGAAGGCGTCTGGGCGGGCCTGAAGACGCGGCGTGAGTTTGCGGACGCCGCCTTGAAGTTCCAGCATGTTCTGACCGCCGCCCGGCACCAGTATCCGTGGGACGACGATGGGCTGGATGCGATCGCCAACGGGCGCTGTGGCGAGCGTCTTTCCAGGGAACTGGGCAAGCTCCGCGCCCTGAAGGCGCTCGACGCCGACATCGCCGCACTTGACCACCTCGGGCCTGCCACCGCCGGGCTGTGGGCAGGGCTGGCGACGCGTTGCGAACACCTCGATGCCGCACTCGACTTCAACACCGAGCGGGCTGCCTTGCGCGAGGCGGGCCCGCTGACCGGCGAGCACCTCGGCGTGGCCAACGGCGACTGTGGCGCAGCGATGTCGGCCGACCTTCAGCGGCTGCGGCAGCGCGGTGTTGTCGAACAGCAGCTGTCCGGCTTTGATGACCTGGCCGGCCTGACCGCCGGCCTGTGGAGTGGGGCCAAAACACGGCTGGACGAGTTGGAGAAAGCGTTGAAGTTTCAGGCGTCGATGGCCGCCGCCATCGCCAACCTGGCAGCGACACCCGAAGACCTTGCCGCCGTGAAAGCACCGCTGGACCGACTGATCGGCGACGGCAACGCGCTGCTCGATCCCACAGGCCCGATCGCCTCCGCAGGGCAGGCTTACATCGCGGCCTGGGGCGCGGTTCAACCGTCGATCGACCGCTTGTCGGCGGCGGGGGAGTTCGCGGAGATCGCCAAGACAAACTTCGGCGACATCGCTGTGGCCGAGTTGCTCAAGCGCTGCACGGCCCTGGTGCAAGCCGAAAGCCGCCTGAACGCCTGGTGTGCGTGGCGCAAGGTCTGCCAGCAGGCCGTGGCGCTCGGGCTGGCGCCGCTGGTCGCCGGCATCGAGCACGGCGCCATCGCCTCCGGAGCCACGCGCCGCGCGTTCGAGACCGGCTACAGCCGCTGGTGGCTCAATGCGGTGGTCGACAACGAGCCCGTCATCCGCAGCTTCGTGGCGGCCGAGCATGAAAAGCGCATCGGCGACTTCCGCGCGCTGGAGACGCAGTACACCCGGCTGACGAAAGCGTGGGTGCGCGCTACGCTCTGCGCTGACCTGCCCAGACAAGACAGCGTCACGCGCAACTCGGAGTGGGGCATCTTGCGCCATGAGATGACCAAGAAGAAGCGGCACCTGCCGCTGCGCGAGCTGATGAGCAGCATCCCGTCGGCACTGACCAAGCTGACGCCCTGCCTGCTGATGAGCCCGTTGTCGATCGCTCAGTACCTGAGCGCCGACGCCAATGCCTTCGACGTAGTTGTGTTCGACGAAGCCTCGCAAATCCCCGTGTGGGACGCCGTGGGCGCCATCGCGCGCGGCAAGCAGGTGGTAATGGTGGGCGACCCCAAACAATTGCCGCCGACCAACTTCTTCGACCGTGCCGAGTCGTCAGCCGACGAAGAGGATGTCGAAGGCGACCTCGAAAGCATCCTCGACGAATGCCTGGGCGCGAACCTGCCCACAATGAACTTGGCCTGGCACTACCGCAGCCGTCACGAGAGCCTGATCGCGTTTTCCAACCACCGCTACTACGGTGGTTCGCTGGTCACCTTCCCGTCGCCGGTGACCGAAGACCAGGCGGTGAACTTTCACCACGTCAACGGCGTGTACGAGAAGGGCGGCGCGCGCATTAACAAGCCCGAAGCCAAGGCGCTCGTGGCCGACGTTGTAGCGCGGCTCAGGTCGCCGGGTTTTCGCGAGAGCAAGCTCACCATCGGCGTGGTGACTTTCAACACCGAACAGCAAGGCCTGATCGAAGACCTGCTGGACGAAGAGCGGCGCCGCGACCCTGCCCTCGAGCCCTACTTCAGCGAAACGGAGCTGGAGCCCCTGTTCGTCAAGAACCTGGAAAGCGTTCAGGGCGACGAACGCGACATCATGTATTTCTCCATTACCTACGGGCCGGACCTGGCCGGTGCGGTGTCGATGAACTTCGGCCCCATGAACCGCGAAGGCGGCGAACGCAGGCTCAACGTGGCCATCACCCGGGCCCGGCACGAGCTGCGCGTGTTCTCCAGCCTCAAAGGCGAGCAGATGGACCTGGCTCGCACCCAAGCCCTGGGCGTGCGCGACCTGAAGCACTTCCTGGAGTTCGCCGAACGCGGGACGCGCGCATTGGCCGAAGCGACGCGCGGCAGCCTGGGCGACTTCGAGAGCCCCTTCGAGGAAGCAGTGGCCTCGGCGCTGGCCGGCAAGGGCTGGGAGCTGCACACGCAGATCGGCGCATCGTCGTTCCGCGTGGACCTGGCCGTGGTGCACCCCGATGCGAGGGGCAGCTACCTGACAGGCATCGAATGCGATGGCGCCACCTACCACCGCTCTGCCACGGCGCGCGACCGCGACATGCTGCGCGAGCAGGTGCTGCGCGGCCTAGGGTGGGAGATCTTGCGCGTGTGGTCCACCGACTGGTGGGTGGACAAGGCCGGCACATTGGCGAAGCTCGATGCGAAGCTGCGTGGGTTGCTGGAGACGAGTCGCACGAAGCGGGCCGAGGAGGCCGAGAGTCAGGCGGCCAGCGATGCAGCGGAAGCGGCGATCAGGAAGGCGCGCGAGGAGGCGGCTTCATCTGCTGCCGCGCCATCAGCGTTGGCGAGCCAAGAAGGTGGCGTCGATACCGAGCCAGCGCTTGATGCGAAGGCCCGGCAGCATGAGCGGCCCGCAGAGCAACAAGAGGCCGAGGTGTACGCGCGCAATGTGGCCGACGATCTGCCTGTGGCAACCGGCGTCTTCGTCGAGTCAGACCCCTCAACCGCAGTTGATGCAGTGAACGCCGATGCGTTCTTCGACAGCGCCTACGACCCGGTGCTGCGCAGGATGATTGCGCATGTCGTCGAAGTCGAAGGCCCGGTGCTCGACACGGTGCTCGCGCGGCGCATCGCCAGGGCTCACGGTTGGCAGCGGACCGGGTCGCGGATTCAGGAGCGCGTTGAAGCCTTGGCTGCGACGGCGATTCGCACGATCGAAGAAAGCGTTGGAACGTTCTATTGGGCGGCTGCGCGCGGGCCGGACATACAGATCGTCTTTCGACGTTCAGCGGACGAGTCGGTCAGAGCCGTGGATGAGATCTGTATGCCAGAGCTTGTCGATTTGGCGCGGTTTGTGCTCGCGAGTGGGAAGACTGGCAATGTCGTCATTGTGGCGATGGCGCGAGAGCTCGGATTGCAACGCACCGGAGCGTCCATTCGGAAGAGACTCGAACGCGCGATGGGGTTGGCCGAGAGGTAAGGCGCTCTACAACTGACGCGTAGCGGGACGCACCGGACCCAGAGACCCGCCTTAGCATCGGTTCAAGCGGGAGCAAGGAGCTCCACATAGGCGTCACCCATCATCATTTTGTAGTGGGCGTGATGCTCGGACTTCTCAAACATTTCCCGGAATACCCTCAAGTAGTTTTCCACCATCGAGTCATCAATGGCAACGTAGAGATCGTCGTGGGCGAAGTGCGATCCATCGTTGACCCAGGAGAACAGAGACTTGCAGATGAGCCTCTCTCGGCCTTCAAACATTGCGCAGATCTCGTCGGAATCGATGCGGCCCAAAATCTTGAAGTAGTTCTCCAGTATCCGCCGCAACGTGTTCTGGATCGCCAAGTTTGAACGGTCTGACCTGCGCACCTCAGACCACAGCAACTCGTACGATGTCGCAATTGGGTTAGACGTGTGCCGCTCCACCTTCGACGCCAAGTTGGCCTTGCGAACCACCCAAAACGTCTCCTCGCTCTTCATTGCTTCGTTGTTGCTGCGTCTTGGATTGAACGTCACCTCTTTGTGGAAGTAGACATTGTGGGTGAGCACGAAGATCTGCTTGATGTGGCTCGTTCCCGCCCGCACCTCATCGAACAGCCCTTTGATCAGGCTGCCCACGATGAACAGGATGTCGCTATCCAAGCTAGACACCGGATCGTCGAACACGACGATCCGGTCCGCCGTCATGCCGCTCTCAGAGTCGCTACCTTTTAGCAGATGATAGAAATAGAGAAAGGTGACGAACGTCCTCTCGCCTTCACTCAGCGTCTCCTGTGCATCGGCTCCGTTTTGGCGCTTCAAGGTGTAGCAGGTTCCATTGGCGGCCTTTCCCAACGTGAAGCCACGAAATCCGAAGGAGGCGAGCAGGCCATTGATACCGTCGATCGTCGGCTGGATGCTTGTCGCTTCTTTTTCCAATTCACTGATGGCGACAGACTTTTCGCGTCGTTCTTTCGTCGACAACTCGATCCTGTTCTCGATCGCAGCTATCGCCTTTTTCAATCCGTCCTTCTTCGACGAGTAGTCGGCCAAATCGGATTTCAGCTCCGCTCCTATGACGTACTTCCAGACCATCGACGAAAGTTCCCGTCGCTCCTGAGCCAAATTGGCCACCGTCTTGTTGTGTGCGGCCACGAGCAAATTCGCTGCGTCGACCAGATCGACAATCGCTGACAGGACGTTCCCAAGCGCCTCAAGTTCGACGACTTGGCTTGGCTCCCTTTTCTTTGAGGCGAGTCGTTGAGCGTTGATTGTGAGGCGCGAGTCGAGCAGTTCCTTCTCGTCCCTGAGTGCTTCGGCGTCAACGAACTTGGAAGGTGTCGCGATGATCGACGCAATCTGCTGCTGCAGCCTCGCGGCGTCGGCCGCGTAGTCGCTTGCGAGCTGATCAATCGCTCGACTGTCAGCAACAAATGCCTCATCGAAGTAGTCGTTCAAACTTTTGGCAAACGCATCGGTTGTGCTCTGCTGGCAGAAGGGACACGCCTGCTCGTTGGCGTCGTAGAAAGACCGCCCCTCGCGCACCCAATCGCTATTGCCAAGCCTTTTTATCATGGCGGCGATGTCGACATCTTCCTTCCCCAACACGCGCTTCTTGAGGACTGCGTTCGACTCGTGGCCGATGAGCGTCGCTACGGAGACAGCTCCAATGACCGGCTCGACGGTCGGTGTATTGCCAAACACCATCTTGGCCTTCTCTTCGAGATCGACGAGAGGAACGAGAGCCGCCGAATTCGAGGCTTGCTCTTGCAATACTTTCGTTTTGAAGTTCTCGGAGTTGTTTCGGAACCCCTCGAACGCGCTGGAGAAGTTGACGTCGTGTTTCTTCTTCTGGGACCAGCACTTGTCCTTGAAGTGGCCCTCGAGAACCGCCAGCTCGCCACGTTTTCCTCCCATGCCATCAGCCCCCTTTAGCGTCTCTTCAAAGCCCTCGATGGACTTCGTCAGCCCGTCGAGTTCAGCCTTGGCAGTAACGATTTTCGCGAGCGTGTCGGCATTCTTTTCTCCCAAGGTGAAGATGCCTTTAAGCTCGGTCGCAGGTCCGAAATTTTTAGCAACGAAGTCTCGGTTGTAGACCATCGCTTGGAGCTTGGTACCGCGCCGCCATGTCACGCGGCACGTCGGGTGGTCGGTCTCGTTCGCGATGACTCGGGAAACCGTCGTCTTCCCAGAGCCATTTGAGCCGTACACGAAGTTGAACTTTGACAGCTCGCTCAGAACCTCCGGGTCGGCCGCGTACGTGGCAACGCCCGAGATGTGGATGGATTCGATCATTCACCGCTCTCCGAGAGTTGAGTTCTCTTTGCGCAATCGTCGCAGTAGAGAGGATCGCGCATGTTTTGCCCGCCTTGCTAGACACTGGTTCGGACAGCATCCAACGATCTCGCCTTCACCCCAATGTCTCGCCATTTCTCCGGATGGCACGTGAACAGCAGCATCTGATGCCGCGTCGCCGCATCGAACAACACGCGCTTCATCATCGACAGCCGCTCGTCATCGCTGTGCACTAACGCATCATCCAGAATGATCAGCGTCGGCCGCCCCGCCTCGCGCAGCAAGTCCGCATAGGCCAACCGGCTGATCACCCCCATCTGCTCACGCGCACCGAAGCTCAGCGCCTCGAACACGCCTGACTCCGGCCCCGCCGGGCCGTTGCGCGTGAGCGGGCCGGGGCTCAGGTTCTCGTCGATCTCCAGATGCGCCGCCGGGAACAGCAACTGCAGATAGTGGTTCAGGTGCTTTTGTAGCGGGGCTTGCAGCTTGCGCGTCAACGCGCCGCGCTTGTCTTTCAACAGACCTAGAAGATGGTTCAGCGCCGCCGCCCGGCGGCGCAGTTCGTCGGCTCGGCGTGCGCTTTGCGCAAGGTCGCGTGCCAGCGCCGCCCTGCGCTCTTCCAGGCCCTGCGCGCCAGCACTGTCGAGTTCCACCTCCACGCGCAGCATCGCCGTCTTGCGCTCCTCGAAGCCCGTCAACAGTTGGTCGGCGCTCTTCTGGTAACGCTCGATGTCCTGCTTCAGGATGTCGGGCCGAGCCAGTGCCACTTCGTCGGTCTTGACCTTCACGGCGCTCGCCAGGGTGGCCTGCTGGGCGCGTGCATCCACCAGGGCCTGGTTGGCGGCCTGCAGCCGGCCGGCACGGTCGGGCGCCTGCACCAGCGACAAGGCGTCTCGGTGCTCCCGTTGCGCGCCGTCGAACGTGGCCTGCGCATTGGCGGCGGCCACCCGTGCGTGGGTCAGGCTGGCGTCGATCTGCTCCAACGCGCGCCGGGCAGCCTCTTCCGCCGCTTCGGCTTCCGAGACGGATGGCAGCGCGACCGCAACGGCTGACGCCGCCGCGGGCAGTTGCCCCAGGGCCGCCTCGACCTCGTTCGCGCGCGCCGCGTGCGCCCGGGTTTCGCTTCGCAGCGCGTCGATGCCCATCGGCGCAAGCGCCTTCAGCGTGGCGGCCGCCGTCTTCACTTCGGCCGCTCGCTGCGTGTGCTCCTGGTGGCGCGCTTCGGCAGCATCGAGCGACGCTAAGCCGAGTTGCTGCAACAGCGCCACATGCTGGTCGCCAAGCGCGTTTTCCTGCCGGCCGAGTTCGGCCAGGTCGGCACCGCCCGGCGAAATTTCCACTTCACCCAGCGACGCAAGCTGCAAGGTCACAGGCGCCAGCAGCAGGCGTTCACCGGAGCCGGACAAGGCCTCGTCGCCCAACTGGATGCTGCAACCCTCCGCCAGGTTGAAGCGAAGCCGGGTCGCCACGGCCGCACGCTGGATTTGCAGCTCGCGCAACTGCAGGCCTTGCTTTCGCAGTTGCTTGAGCGCGCCAGCGTCGATCTCGGCGGCGGCCGCTTGCGCCTGCAGCTCCAGCAGTGCGGCCTGCTCGGCCTCGGCCTGTTGAAGTCGGGCCTCGCCGACCGTCGTCTTGTAGAGTAGGTCATCCCGCTCGCGTGCCAGGCTGGCGCGTGTCTGCGCCAGACGCACCCGGCGAAGGCCCTCTCGTGCGGCATCGCAGGCCCTGCCCGCCGACATCGCCTGGGCGGCCCATTTTTCGACCAGCCGGCCTGCCGCCACCAGTGCCTGCTGCGCTGTATCCACACCCGAGGCTCGCGTCTTCACCGCCGCTTCCTGCGCGTCGAAGGTTTCAAGTTGGCCGCGCAGCAGGTTCACTTGCGCATCGAGTTGTTCGGCACGCTGGCGGTCGGCAGCCAGCGAGGCCTCCACACGTTCGATGCTGGCCAGCCTGTCGCGCGCCTGCTGCTCTTGCGCCCTGAAGGCGGCCCAGGGCTTTTGCGCTTCGTCGGCCGCATGATCGCGGCGCAGTGTGGCCAGCAGGTCCACCTTCTGGCGGTAGGCCGCTACATCGGCGTCGATGGCCTTCAGTTCGCCGTCGAGCTGAGCCTGGCGCTTGGTGGCCTCGGCATGGATGCCACGCGGGGCGCCACCCACTGGGGTCAGCAACTCGTTGCGCCGCGCTTCGACAGTCGCCAGCACGTCGTCGCCACCGCTGCTGGCCACTTCGCCGAGCGATTCGTTCAAGGCATTGCGCAGGTGATCGGTGGCGTGGGCGACAGGGTCCTTGATGTCCTGGCCGGCACCCTGCTGAATCCACAGCAAGCCGGGGATGCCCCAATGCTGCGCCGCGCTGGCGCCTTTGCCTGCGTATTGAAAGCCCAGCAGTTCGGCAAGGTGGTCTTCTGCCAGCGCGCCATCCAGGCGCTGGGCGCCGGCCTGCAGCTCGCAGCGCTTCTTGTTCAGGAAGCTCTTCGTCAGGCGGTAGGGCGTGCCGGCGATGCTGAACTCCAGCTCCACCGTGGGTGACGCCGATGCATCGCCCCAGGGCCGCAGGTCATCGACGCTGCTGGACCGGTGCCGCTCGAAGAAGGCCGCGCGCACGGCGGCGACAATGGTGCTCTTGCCCGCCTCGTTGGGGCCGGTGAAGAGGTTGATGCCAGCGTCCAGGTCCCTGATCTCGATGGGCTTGCGAAACTGCTTGAACTGTTCAAGGCAAATGCGTGCGAGCTTCACGACGCGGCCCCGGTGTCGGCAGTGGCCCGGCGGTCATCGAGGATGGCGGCCAACAGCGCAAGCGCGTCTCGGGCCACATCGGCCGTTTCTGCAGCTGGGTCGGTTTGCGCCGCGCGCAACTCGGCGACCACATCGCCGAGATAGCCGTCGGCCTTCAGCGCCCCGATGTCTTCCGTGGTGGGCTCGAACCTGAGTTGCGACAGGTCGGCCAACAGGCTGCGCGCGCGGCCACGCGCCTGTCCGATGGCTTCCAGCAGGCGTCGCTGGCCGGCCAGATCAGATCGCCCCGACAGGCGCATGTCGAGCACGTCCGTGACCGTGAGGCCGGCCAGGCGATGCAGCAGCGCATCCACATCGCTGGGCACTTGCAGATCGATCTCGTCTTGCTGCCAGTGGTACTGCCCTGTCGCAACCGCAGTGACGATGGGAAGCGCGCCGCGCTCGGGCAGCACCACGATCAGCGCCTGGCCGGAGTCGTTCGCCTTGAAGCGATCAGTCTCCGGCGTACCGCTGTACCAGGTGCGCGCATCGACTTGTTTGGTGCCATGCCAGTCGCCCAGGGCCAGGTAGTCGAGACCGGACTGCTCTGCGCGCCCGGCTGCGATCGGGTTGCTTGAGTGGATGCCGTCGGCCAGGATGCCCTGCACGCTGCCGTGCGCGAGGCCGACGCGGAACAGGTCAGCCGGCACGGGGGCTGACGCAAACCATTCGGTCAGGTCACTGTGCGTGTGGCGCTGGGTCAGCGGCGCGGGCAGCAGCGCCAGCCCGAGGGATTCAAGAATCAACAGCTCCGGCGTGAGGCAGAGATGCGCGTTCGGCGGCACGGCGTTCAAGCGCACGGCACGAGTCCAGACAGACTCGGCAAGAGCGGCATCGTGGTTGCCGGGGATCAGCACCCACGGGCCCTTGAAAGCGGCCAGGCAATTGAAGAGGCGGTGAACGGTCTTGTCCGCCACCCCTTGGGCATCGAACACATCACCGGCCACGAGGATGGCGTGGACGCCCTGCGCAGTGGCCAAGCTTGCCAGGCACTCGACGACTGCGAACCGTGCGTCGGCGAGGAGGGCCGCGTCATCGGCCTCGAACTGACCAAACTGCTTGCCGATCTGCCAGTCGGCGGTGTGCAGAAGTTTTATCAAAGCAGGACTCCATCATGGCGTGAAACGAGTCTATAGCCGCTACGCAGCACGTCGATCGATTCTTGTTGAAGTGGAAACCCGGCAATTCCTATGTGACCGTGGGTCGCTACTTGCCGATTGGCTGCCGCCCCGGCACAGAGAGGATCGCGTGCGTCGTTGCGGGCCAGCTGCCGCAGTGGTGCGTCGCCGCGACAGATTTTGGTCAAAAGTCATCGCCGCTTGCCCGTCAAATCGCAACTAGAGTTGCTGGATGAGCTGACACGGAGACTTGCACGATGCACGATCTCAAGCCTGCCGCTTCCCACGTTCCGAGCGCCGAAGCCTGGCCATTCCTGCGCATCTGGGCAGTCACCCATCTGACCGGGCTGGGCCGTTCGACGATCTATCGCCTTGTCGCGGAAGAGCGATTCCCACTGCCCGTGCGGCTCGCGAGCCGCGCCGTTGCCTGGCGGCGCTGCGACATCGAACGGTGGAGCGAGGCACGGCCACTCGCCTCTCGGCAATTGAGCTCGCCGCGCCGGGTCAAGGGCGGGCGCAGCCCGGCGCCAGCGAACCCTTGACGCGGTGTGGTGAGCTAACACGCTTGCGGGCGCAGGCAGGCGGCTCTTCAGCGGCCTGCCCCCGAGCCCGTCCGGCGGCGAGGACCGGCCGTTTGCTTTCCCTGACTATCGCTCGATGTCGAGATCGGGTCTTGAACGGTTCACGGTCGGAACTCTCGCTGGCTGCATCCCCGGTAGTTCTTGTTGTCGAGCGATTTTCAGGCTGCGTAAGAAGTCGATCGCGAACGGCATGTCGGTAATGTGTTGCCTCACTGCACCCGCCAGTTTGCGATCTGCCAGCTCGTTCGACGCGGCCAAAGCTTCCATGATTCGTACCCACGATTCAAGTGCTTTCTTGTGGGTGCTCAAGAACCGTGCCCCCGACTTCGTTACGGATGTTGTCTGTCGGAGTGCCCCGCGCGCTTGCGCCTTGGCCCGGCACAACGTCGGGTAGTTGCGCTGCTCGCCCCGTGTCGCCTGCCACGTAGCGTCGGCATCAATGCCCCAGCCGCGCAGCTTCTCGGCAAAGGTCTCGCGCCAGCGCTGCAGGTCGGCCTTGCGAGGGTTGAGCCGTTTGCCCAGTCGGGACTCGGCACGCACGCTCAGGTGAACGTGCGGGTTGGCTTGGTGGTCGTGCAGAACCATCACAAAGCGGTGCCCGGCCAACTCGGCGTGCGCGAACTCCCGTACCGCGCGCTGCAAGATCAGCGGATCGGTGCCGCGCGGCATCGACAGCATGATGTTGAAGGCTTCGCGCCGCTCGCTCTTCTCGGGAATGCGCGAGCCTCCCAGTCGCCATTGCTCGGTCACATCTAGCATCGCCTCCCGGCCCTCGCGCTGGTTGCCACGGTCGTCTTCCATGGGGATGCGTCCGTTCTTGCTGATGTAGCGCAGGTGCGCGGCGATGGCGGCCATGCCGCGGCCGCCGCCCGTGACCTTGACCATCACCTGCGGTGCGTGGCGGATGGCGCGTTCGATGCGCTGGCGAATTGCGGCTGCTCGATCGCGCAACCCGGCGCCAGACACGCGACTTGGAGTCGGGGACGTGCGTCGGTTGCCGCGATAGAAGAGCCGGTCACCCCACTGCACCAGCACGCCGTCGATGGATCGGGGTTCGTTCATGGTTCAGCTCCAGTTCGGGCGATCACCCGCGATGCCAAGTCGAGATGCCGGCGAACGTCGGTTGCCAGCGACATCGCGGAGGCCCGGTAGTGTTCGGCACCTTCCGAGTCGCCCGAGCGCAGCATCCGGATCAGAGCGTTCAGGTCGGCGGCGAGTTCGGACAGGCGGTCGACCGAGGCGATCAAGGCATCGCGGTCGGCGGCGCGATCGGAAGCCAACGCCGGCAAAGGAACTCCCCGAACCAGCCGGCCGACGAAGCCCCCGTAGGGCAAGCCGAGCGCGGCAGACTTCAGGATCAGCAAATCGGCATCGGTTGACGGCAAGCGCAGTGTGAGCTTGACGATCTTCGAACGGTGGAAGACATCGCCTTCGGTCACCGAAGGCTCCAGCGATATCCCTGCGGCCTCGACGAGCGCCTCGCGCGCGAAGGCCGCGACCGTGATCTGGCGGGCACCAGCCGCCGCACGCACCGAGGGTCCAATGCCCCGCAGGTCGATGGTTACGCGATCACGCGATGCACTTGCCATGGCCCCGCATTCCAACGAGAACGCGGCGTGGCATCCGTTCACTGGCGGCCAGCCTATCCTGCCATCTGTGCTTTTCCATCCTATTCATCGAGCGCCTCCTCCGTTCTCAAGGTGACTGCGCGATCGCAGTCCTGAGGTGATCCATGCGGTCGGACTGTCCGACCCCTGAAGTAGACGGTTCACGCGAGTCGATCCACCAGGTCGGCGATGCGATGCCGCAAGGCGGCGAGTTCGACCTGTGCCTGTGCCGACTGGGTTTTTTTGAGTCGGCTCACGAGCGCCTCCAATCGCGTACACGTGGCGCTGACTTGCTCGATGAGGGAAGTCGAATGCTTTGCGACGGCAGCACTCGTCGCGCCGCTTGAGGCCGAAGCCGCACGCAACGCTGCGACGGTGGACCGCGTGATCTCGCCTTCACCGTTCATCAATGCACTGACTTGCGCCGGTCGCTCGTCATGCAACTTGCTCAGCTCGTAGAGCGTTCGCGGTGAGGTGCAGCGTCCGGTCTTCAGCGCCTGATCCAGTTCGGGCGGCAGGTCGAGCAGCGCGAGGTGGTGGGCGACCGTGGTCAAGTCCATGCCGAGCCGCTTGGCGATCGTCGCGTTCGAATCGCCAGCGTCCGAGCGGCCTCGGATGAAGCGCGCGAGTTCGAGCGGCTGGAGTGGGCAGCGCTGCTGGTTCTCGGCGACCTGCGCATAGGGATCGGCGGTTGCGGTCCGAATGGCAATGGGAACGCTCCGCAGCCCTGCCCGCTTGGCTGCTCGCAGCCGCATGGCACCGAAGTGGATGCGATGGTTGCCAGACGCGTCGACGGGATGCACCACGATCGGCTGGAGGATGCCGTGCCGTCGGATGTCCTCGGCGAGTTCGTCGAGTCGATCGGCTGGAAATTCTGTGCGCGGGTTGTTGGGGTCTTCTTGCAGGCGCTCGATGGCGACGACGTGTGCCTCGCCGACACTGACTTCGAGTGCTAGGGCTTCGCGCGAAGTCGCCAGCGGCGGCACAGCAACCTCAACCGCATCGGGGCCGCGTTCATCAAATGCAACGGAGTCAGTCGACGCGACCGTTGTCGTATCGAGCAAATCCAGTTGCTCGCCCTTTGATTTGCTCCACGGCATGCGCATGACGGCATCGTGCCGCGGCTCTTCGATGCGCGAAAGAGCCTCGCAAAGCTGGGCTCAGAGTCTCGCGAAGTCTCAGGCGATCCAGCGCGCGCCCAGTGCGTCCCGCCACCTCCTTACCGGCGTCACGGATGGTTTCAACTTTCGGCAGTCCCCGCGCGCCAATGAGCGGCCTGGACGGGGTCGGACGGTCCGACCCAGTTTGCAACTAGGCTCCGAGTTGGACCGCGCCGAAGGCGGCTTTGATAGGCGGCTTGCGAGTCAAAATGCACCGTCCTGCCGATCGCGGTCGCGATGTTCCAACGCATCGATCGAGAAATGCGAAACGCGGCCCCGCAGCAAGTCGTTCATACGAGCTGCGTCACGCCGCACTGGCCAGCCGCTTCGGCTTGCGTCCAGCCGATGTCTCTTACGATGGCCGCAGTTTGCCGCATCGGTTCGGCGCGAGCACGCAGACTAGCCGCTTGCTCGGGTGTGTTGGCAATGGCATCCGTTACGCGCGCAAGGCAGCCCGGCTTGGATTTATTTCTCAAGCCGCGACTGCCAAGCTCGCAAGCAACACGACGGGGGCAACTTTGGGGGCAACTGCAAGAGGCCAAAACCTGAAACGCCAGCAGCGATGCGGCTCGCCGACCACCCTTCGATTCCTGTCGGCGGACCACTCCGGCCTCTCCAGCGAATGCCCGGCTCACGCGCCGCCGGGCTCTACCTCGGCAAATGGGCGCCTCGCCACGAAGTCGATCTCGACGCGGGCGCCCTTGGCCAGCGCGGTCACGCCGATGCAGGTGCGGGCCGGGTAGCGGCCGGGTGTGAAGTAGCTGGCGTAGGCGGTGTTCATCGCCGGGTAATCGTTCTCGAAGTCCGTGAGGAACACCCGCGCCGACAACACGTGCTCGAAGCCGAGCCCGCAGCCGGCCAGCACAGTGCCGAGGTTCTTCATCACCTGATGGGTCTGCGCTTCGATGCCTTGTGGGTAGGGTGTGTTGATCGACGTGCCGACGAAGGGCATCTGCCCGGTCACGAACACCCAGCCGTCGGACTCGACGGCATGGCTGAACGGTGCGACCGGGTTCGGTGCGCCGGCAATCATGTGAAAGATGGCGTTCATCGCTCAGTGGTCCGCACGGGGTTGATTCGAATCGGGGACGCCCGCGCTGCTCGCGACGAACACGGCGCGAAAGTCGTTCACGTTCGTGAGCGTCGGCCCGGTGACGACCGAGTCGCCCAGCGCCTGGAAGAAGCCGTGGCCGTCGTTCTCGGTCAGCGCGTCGCGCGGCTTGATGCCCAGTGCCCAGGCCCGCGCGAGCGTGTCGGGCGCCATGTACGCACCGGCGATTTCCTCCAGCCCGTCGACACCGTCGGTGTCGCCCGCCAGCGCGTGGATCGATGGCTGGCCGTCGAGTGCGATGGCCAGCGACAGCAGGAACTCGACGTTGCGCCCGCCGCGCCCCTGGCCGCGCACCGTGACCGTGGTTTCCCCACCCGACAGCAGCACGCAGGGTGCTGCGAACGGCTGGCCATGGCGCGCCACCTGCAGCGCGATGCCGGCAATGACCTTGCCCACATCGAGCGCCTCACCCTCGATGCTGTCACCGAGGATGTGCACCTGCACGCCTTCAGCGCGCGCAAGGTTGGCAGCCGCTTCGAGCGCCATTTGCGGCGTGGCAACGAAATGGCACTCGCTGCCGGCCAGCCGCACATCGCCGGGCTTGATGGTCTCGCCGCGCCCGCTTTGCAGCGCGTCGAGTGCGGCCGTGGGCAGGTTGATGCCGTAGCGCCTGACGATGGCCAGCGCGTCGGCGCAGGTGGTGGGGTCGGCGACGGTGGGGCCGGAGGCAATGTCCATGGGCCGGTCGCCGGGAACGTCCGAGATCAGCAGCGTGATGACCTTCGCCGGGTGGCACGCAGCGGCGAGCCTGCCGCCCTTGATCGCTGACAGGTGGCGGCGCACGCAGTTCATTTCGCTGATGCTCGCGCCCGACTTCAGCAACGCGCGGTTGACGGCCTGCTTGTCGTCGAGCGACAAGCCTTCAATCGGTGCGACCAGCAAGGCCGAACCACCACCCGAGATCAGGCACAGCACCACGTCGGCGGCGGTGAGGCCCTTGACGGTGTCGAGAATGCGCTGCGCGGCCGTCACACTGGCGGCATCGGGCACGGGGTGCGATGCCTCGATGATCTCGATGCGCGAGCACGCCACGCCGTAGCCGTAGCGCGTGACGACGAGGCCGGACAAGGGGCCAGGCCAATGGTCTTCGACCGCGCGCGCCATCGCGGCCGATGCCTTGCCGGCACCGATCACCACGAGGCGGCCAGTCGGCGGCACGGGCAGCCAGGGCGGCAGGCACAGCGCGGGTTGGGCGGCGTCGATGGCCGCTTGAAACATGCGTTGCAGCAACTCACGGGGGGCGCGGGTGTGATTCATGGAGGCTCGCTTCTCGGGCAGTGCCGGGTCGGGGTGACCGGCATTGTCAGCGCACGCCGCACCGGGGTGCTCGCACCGTTCAGGCGTAGATTCAGGGGCGGCGCCCGCGCCGAGGCGCACCTACACTGGCCGGAGCCACCGCCATGCCCCCATTCGCCGTCTACCCCAGCCTGCTCGACCGGCCCGTGCTCATCACCGGCGGCGCCACCGGCATCGGCGCGAGCCTGGTCGAGCACTTCGCGGCGCAAGGCGCGCGCGTGGGCTTCATCGACATCGATGCCGCTTCCGGCGAGGCCTTGGCCGAGCGCCTGTCTGTCACCCGCACGGCGCCGCTCTTCGTTGCCTGCGACGTCACCGACACCGACGCGCTGCGCCGCGCCATTGCCAGCGTGCGCGAGCGCTTCGGCCCGATCACGGTGCTGCTCAACAACGCCGCCAACGACCAGCGCCACAGCATCGAAGCGACCACCCCCGAAAGCTGGGACGCGGGCATCGGCGTGAATCTGAAGCACCAGTTTTTCGCAGCCCAGTGCGTGGCGCCCGACATGAAGGCGGCCGGCTTCGGCTCCATCGTCAACTTCGGCTCGATCAGCTGGAAGCTCAAGCAGGGCGGCATGCCGGTCTACACCACCAGCAAGGCGGCTGTGCAGGGCTTGACGCGCAGCCTGGCAAGAGACTTCGGGCCCTTCAACATCCGCGTCAACACCCTCGTGCCCGGTTGGGTGATGACCGACAAGCAACAACGCCTGTGGCTCGACGACGCCGGCCGCGCCGACATCGCACGCGGCCAGTGCATCAACCAGCCGCTGCTCGCCGAACACATCGCGCGCATGGCGCTGTTCCTCGCCGCCGACGACAGCGGCATGTGCACGGCGCAAGACTTCATCGTGGACGGCGGCTGGGCATGAGCGCGCCGACCGACGATGCGTTCTACGCCTCGGTCAACGTGTTCGACTCGTTCGACCAGGGCGCCGATCAGGCGCGCTACCAGCCGCTGCCCGCGGGCTGGATCGTCGGCAACGCCGACATCGTGAAGTCGACCCAGGCCAAGGCGCAGGGCCAGGCCAAGGCGGTGAACATGGCGGGCGCAGCCGTGATCGCCGGCGTCACGAATGCACTCGCGGGCCAGGCCATTCCCTACGTATTCGGTGGCGACGGTGCGAGCTTCGCGGTGCCGGCACGGCTTGCGCCTGCTGCCGCCGAGGCATTGGCGGCGGTTGCCGCCTGGGTGACGCAGAACCTGGGCCTGCAGATGCGCGCCGGCATGGTGCCGGTCGAGGCCATCCGCGCGGCCGGGCTCGACGTGTGCGTTGCGCGCTATGCGGCGTCGAGCAACGTGCGCTACGCGATGTTCTCCGGCGGCGGCATGCGCTGGGCCGAGCGCCAGGTCAAGCTCGGCCTCTTCAAGGTACCAGCCGCAGCACCCGACGCGCAGCCCGACCTCACCGGCCTGTCCTGCAACTGGGAGGCGATACCCAGCGCGCTCGGCGTGATCCTCACGCTGATCATCACGCCCAGTGGCGGCTTCGGCGACCCGCGCTTCACCGCGCTCGCGGCCCGGCTCAACAGCATGCTGTCGGACACCTCGCAGGCGCGCTGCCCGCTGCCCGACAACGGCCCGCCCTTCCGCTGGCCGCCTTCCGGCTTCAGTTTGATGACCATCGTGACAAGGCGGCCCGGCGAATCGGTGCTGGTGCGCCGCTTGCTGCTGGCGCTCGAGTCGCTCGTGGCCGCGCTGGTGCTGTGGACCGGCGTGCGCGTGGGCGGCTTCGACCCGGCCAGGTACCGGCGCGAACTGGTCGCGAATGCCGACTTTCGCGGCTACGACGACGGCCTGCGCATGACGCTCGATTGCACGGTGGCCCACGCCGACCGGATCGACGCCGTGCTGGCAGAAGCGAGGGCGGCCGGTGTGTGCAGCTACGGCGCGCACCGTGAGGCCGCAGCGCTGCTCACCTGCATCGCCCCGCTGCCGATGCAGAGCGACCACGTGCACTTCATCGACGGCGCGTCGGGCGGCTACACGCTGGCAGCGATGCAGTTGAAGGCCGGGGACGCGGTGCGTCCGGCCTGAGTCACTTCGGCAACTTGCCCTTGTTCGCGATGCCCCACTCGCGCAAGGCCGTCAGCGTGTTCGCCACGTGCTTGCTCGGGTTCAGGCTCTGGTAGGCGTAAGCGATCGACTGGTCGGGCGCAATGACGTAGGAGATGCGGTTCGCATAGTCGGGCAGCATCATCATCGCCGCGTCATACGACTTGATCACCGACTTGCTCGCGTCTGACGCCACCGCGAACTTGCCCTGGCAGGCCTGCATCGAGAACTTGACCTGGGTGTCGATGTCGTCGGTGGACACGCCGATCACCGAGGCACCGAGCGCCGCGAACTTGTCGGAGGCCTCGGCGAACTCGTGCGCCTCGGCCGAGCAGCCCACCGAGAAAGCCGCCGGGAAGAAGTACAGCACCACCGGCCCCTTGGCCAGCTGCTCGGCGAGCGAGAACCTGAACTGCTGCCCGGCCAGCGCCGCCGGGGCGCTGAAGTCGGGGGCCTTCTCGCCGACGTCGAGCGCGGCGGAGGCCGAGGACATATAGGACAGTGAGGACAGTGAGGACAGTGCAACCAGCACTGCGGCGAATGGCTTGAACATGGGAGGCTCCTGAAGGCGCGGCATGGATGTTGCCAGAGCGCGCGTGGCCCCAAGCGTTACGCGGGCAAAGCCGGGTCGGATGCGCGGCCTGTCGCCCCGACCGGGTGATGCACCCTGTGTTCGCCGCGCGCGCGCCGATATCATCCGCGCGGCCTGCAGCCCCCAGCAGCACGACCGTCGTGCCACGGCGGCGGCCCCTTTGGAGACCCGCATGTTCGACTACATCATCATCGGCGGCGGCTCGGCCGGTTGCGTGCTCGCGGCCCGGCTGAGCGAAGACCCTGCGGTCCGCGTCTGCCTTGTCGAAGCCGGTGCGGCCGACAAGAGCGTGCTGATCCACTGCCCGGCCGGCCTGGCCTTGATGGCGCAGACGAAGATCGGGAACTGGGGCTTCGAGACCGTGCCGCAGCGGGGCCTGAACGGCCGCCGGGGCTACCAGCCGCGCGGCAAGGTGCTGGGCGGCTCCAGTTCCATCAACGCCATGTGCTACGTGCGTGGCCAGCGCGGCGACTACGACCACTGGGCCACTGAGGGCAACCCCGGCTGGGGCTTCGACGACCTGTTGCCCTACTTCAAGCGCAGCGAACACAACGAGCGCGGCGCCGATGCCTTCCACGGCAGCGGCGGCCCGTTGAACGTGATGGACCTGCGCAGCCCGACACGCTTCGGCCCCGTCTTCATCGACGCCGCCGCGCAGGCCGGTTACCCGCGCAACGACGACTTCAACGGCGCGGTGCAGGAAGGCGTGGGGCGCTACCAGGTGACGCACAAGAACGGCGAACGCCACAGCGCCGCGAAGGGCTACCTCACACCGAACCTCGGCCGCCCCAACCTGACCGTGATGACAGGCGCGCACACCACGCGCGTGTTGCTCGAAGGCAAACGGGCCGTGGGCATCGAGCTGCGGGTCGGTGGCGTGCTGAAGCAGATCAAGGCGACCCGGGAAGTGCTGCTCTGTGCCGGCGCCTTGCAGTCACCGCAGTTGCTGATGCTGTCGGGCATCGGAGCCGGCGCGCACTTGCAGCAGCACGGCATTGCCGTTGCGCACGACCTGCCGGGCGTGGGCGCGAACCTGCACGACCACGTCGACGTGGTCCAGGTGGTGAACGCGCCGCACCTCACCGACCTGTTCGGCATCTCGCTCACCGGCGCGCTGAATGCCATCAAGGGCATCTTCGAGTGGCGGCGCGCGCGCACCGGCATGCTCACCACCAACTTCGCCGAAGCAGGTGGCTTCATCAAGAGCCGGCCCGACCTGGCGCAGCCCGACCTGCAGCTGCATTTCGTGATCGGCAAGCTCGTCGATCACGGCCGCAAGACCGTGTTCGGCCACGGCTTCTCGTGTCACGTGTGCCTGCTCACGCCCGAGAGCCGGGGTAGCCTGAAACTGGCCAGCAACGATCCGTTCGCTGCACCGCTGATCGACCCGAACTTCCTGGCCGAGCGCACTGACCTGGACCGGCTCGTGACCGGCTTCAAGCAGATGCGCCACATCCTCGCGCAACCGGCCCTGGCGGGCTTGGGCGGGCAGGAACTGCCGGCGTCGGCGGGGGCCGTGACCGACGCGCAGATCGAGCAGTTCGTCCGCGGCCACGCCGACACCATCTACCACCCCGTCGGCACCTGCCGCATGGGGCCAACAGCCATGGACGTGGTCGATGCGCAGTTGCGAGTGCACGGCATGCAGGGCCTGCGCGTGGTCGACGCATCGATCATGCCGCGCATCGTGTCGGGCAATACGAACGCACCGGTGATCGCGATTGCGGAGAAGGCGGCGGACCTGATCCGCGCGGCCTGAGCTTGCGTCAGTAACTCTGCCCGAGCTGATCCAATATCGCCGGGTTTTCAAGCGTCGACGTGTCCTGCGTGATCGCCTCGCCCTTGGCCACCGAGCGCAGCAGCCGGCGCATGATCTTGCCGCTGCGCGTCTTCGGCAGGTTGTCGCCGAAGCGAATGTCCTTCGGCTTGGCGATGGGCCCGATCTCCTTGCCGACCCAGTCGCGCAGCTGCTTGGCAATCGCCTTCGCCTCGTCGCCGGTCGGGCGTGAGCGCTTGAGTACGACGAAGGCGCAAATCGCCTCGCCGGTCGTGTCGTCGGGCCGGCCGACCACGGCGGCCTCGGCAACGAGCTCGGTACACGAAACGAGCGCCGACTCGATCTCCATCGTGCCCATGCGGTGGCCGCTCACGTTCAGCACGTCGTCGATGCGGCCGGTGATCGTGAAGTAGCCGGTGTTGGCATCGCGGATCGCGCCGTCACCGGCCAGGTAGTACATCCCGTGGCCCTGAAAGTCCTCCGGGTAGTAGCTCTTCTTGAAGCGCTCGGGGTCGCCCCAGATCGTGCGAATCATGCTCGGCCACGGTTTCTTGACGACGAGGATGCCGCCCTGGCCCCAGGGCACGTCCTTCCCGGTTTCGTCAACCACGGCGGCGTCGATGCCCGGGAACGGCAGCGTGCACGAACCCGGCACCAGTGGCGTGGCGCCCGGCAGCGGCGTGATCATGTGGCCGCCGGTTTCGGTCTGCCAGAAGGTGTCGACGATGGGGCAGCGGCCGCCGCCGATGTTCTGGTGGTACCACTCCCAGGCGGCCGGGTTGATCGGCTCGCCGACCGAGCCGAGGATGCGCAGGCTCGTCAGGTCGTAACGTGCCGGGTGCACGGCCGGGTTGCTTTCAGCGGCCTTGATGAGCGAGCGTATCGCCGTCGGCGCGGTGTAGAAGATCGTGACCTTGTGGTCCTGGATCATCTTCCAGAAACGGCCCGCGTCGGGGTAGGTCGGCACGCTCTCGAACACGACCTCGGTGCCGCCGAGCGCGAGCGGCCCGTAGGTGATGTAGGTGTGGCCGGTGACCCAGCCGATGTCGGCCGTGCACCAGAACACGTCGTTCGGCTTCAGGTCGAAGGTCCACTGGGTCGTGAGCGCGGCATGCAGCAGGTAGCCGCCGGTCGAGTGCTGGACGCCCTTGGGCTTGCCGGTCGAGCCCGAGGTGTAGAGCAGGAACAGCGGGTGCTCGGCGCCCACCCACTCGGGCTCGCAGGTGGCGGCCTGGTTGGCCACCGCCTCGTGCAGCCAGGCATCGCGGCCTTCGGCCCACGCCACCTTGCCGCCGGTGCGGCGGTAGACGATCACGTTCGCAACCGACTCGCAGCCGTCCATCGCCAAGGCTTCATCGACGATGGCCTTCAGCGGCAGCGCCTTGCCGCCGCGCAACTGTTCGTCGGCGGTGATGACCAGCACCGCACCGGTGTCGGCAATGCGGTCACGCAGCGACTGCGCCGAGAAGCCCCCGAACACCACCGAGTGCGGCGCGCCGATGCGTGCGCAGGCCTGCATTGCGACAACCCCCTCGATCGACATGCCGAGGTAGATGACGACGCGGTCGCCCTTGTCGACCCCGCGTGCGCGCAAGGCGTTGGCGAAGGCGCAGGTGCGCGCCAGCAGCTCGGCGTAGGTGATGCGCGTGACCTGCCCGTCGTCGGCCTCGAAGATGATCGCGACCTTGTCGCCGAGGCCGGCTTCGACCTGCCGGTCCAGGCAGTTGTACGACGCGTTCAGCGTGCCGTCTTCGAACCACTTGAAGAACGGGGCATGGGTGCTGTTCAGCGTCTGGGTGAACGGCGTCTTCCAGCTCAGCAGTTCGCGCGCCTGGCGGGCCCAGAAGGCCTCGTGGTCGGCCTCGGCCTCGGCGCAGAGGGCGCGGTAGGCGTCCATCCCCGAGACGGCGGCGCCTTGCACGATGTTGGCGGGCGGGTTGTAGACAGGCGTGTCGGCTGAGCTCATGCGGGGTCTCCTCGCAGGGTGAATCGTTCTTCGAATAGGAGCGTACCTTAGGGCCTCGCTCTTACGAACGCCTTACTCGGTGCCGGCAGAAGTTCCGGCGGACATGCCGCCCCACTAAACTGCGCCCGCGCCGTGATGCGCGTTTGAACAACCCTTCGAGACCACTGCATGGCCCTGCCCCCGAACCCGCCCAACCGGCTGCGCCCGCTGCCGCAGTTCATCTTCATGAGCCGTTGGCTGCAGCTGCCGCTGTACCTCGGGCTGATCCTCGCGCAGTGCGTCTACGTGTTCCATTTCTGGGTCGAGCTGGTGCACCTGGTCGAAGCGGCATTCGGTAACCAGGCGGCGCTCACAGCGCTGGTCGAAGGCATGGGCTACCAGTTCCCGGCGATTCAAGACGCCACCGGCAAGATCATCGGCCAGCAGGTGCCCAAGCTCACCGAGACGGTCATCATGCTGGCGGTGCTGGCGCTGATCGACGTGGTGATGATCTCGAACCTGCTCATCATGGTGATCGTGGGCGGCTACGAGACCTTCGTGAGCCGCATGAACCTGGAAGGCCACCCCGACGAGCCCGAATGGCTGAGCCATGTGAACGCCTCGGTGCTGAAGGTCAAACTGGGCACCGCCATCATCGGCATCAGCTCGATCCACCTGCTGAAGACCTTCATCAATGCCGCCAACTACCCGGACAAGGTGTTGATGTGGCAGACCATCATCCACATCGCGTTCCTGTTGTCCGCGATTGCAATTGCCTACACCGACAAGCTGCTCAACGCTTCGCACCAGTCGGAGCACTGAGCAGCAGCGCAGCGCCCAACACCCCGGCCACGAGCGAGCCGCACAGCACGCCGAGCTTCACCTGCGTTTCGAACAAGGCACCCTGCCCGGCGAACGCGAGGCCGCCGATGAACAGGCTCATCGTGAAGCCGATGCCGCACAGCACGCACACACCGAGGAACTGGCGCCATGTGGCGCCTGCAGGCAAGGCCGAACCCGTGCACCGAATGAGCAGCCACGACGCGCCGAACACGCCGATGGCCTTGCCTGCGACCAGCCCGAGCGCAATGCCCAGCGGCACACCCTGCATGACCGTGGCGAGCGAGACGCCGTCGAGGTTCACGCCCGCGTTCACGAACGCGAACATGGGCAGCACCGCGAACGCCACCCACGGGTGCAATGCGTGCTCGGCAGTTTCGAGCGGCGAGCTGCATTCAGCGTTGCGCGGCGGGTTCGAATGCGGCCTCGACAGCGGAATGGCCAGCGCCGTGGCCACGCCCGCCAGCGTGGCGTGAATGCCCGACTTCAGCACGCACACCCACACGATCAGGCCGACCACCACGTACAGCCCCATGTGCATCACGCGCAGCCGGTTCATCGCGAACAGAAGCAGTACGCCCACACCGGCCGCCAGCAGCATCGGCACCGACAACTGCGCGGTGTAGAACGCCGCGATGACGATGATCGCGCCCAGGTCGTCGATGATCGCAACCGCCGTCAGGAACACCTTCAGCGACGCCGGCACGCGCGGCCCGAGCAGCATCAGGATGCCGAGCGCGAACGCGATGTCGGTGGCGGTCGGGATCGCCCAGCCGCGCAGGGCCACTGCGTCACCGTGGTTCAGTGCCACGTAGATCAACGCCGGCACCACCATGCCACCGAGTGCTGCGAGCGCGGGCAGCGCGGCCTGCTTCACCGACGCCAGTTCACCCGCAAGCACTTCGCGCTTGATCTCGAGCCCGACGACGAAGAAGAACACCGCCATCCACAGGTCGTTCACCCACAGCAACAAGGGCTTCGACAAGACGAGCCAGTCGCCACCGATGCGCACCTCGCCGCGCAGTTCGATGAACTGGCGGTAGAGCGGCGCGAGGCCCGAGTTGCTGACGACCAGCGCCACCAGCGCGGCCAGCGCCAGCACCACGCCGCCGGCCGATTCGGATTCGATGAAACGGCGGATGGCAGGGATCAGATGAGCCTCTTCGGTTGAGTGACCACGGCGGGTATTGTTCCCCACGCTCAACCTGCGCTCATTTCTCCCCGTCACGCCACCCGCGGCGGCTTACCAGCCCAGCGCAACCTCGCTGTTGGCGAGCTGCATCAGTTGTTCGATGGCTGCGTGCTGCCGCGCCTGACCGGCCTCCATGTTCATCAACGCGCGCAGCGACGCGGCAGAGTCTCTGAGCAGTTGCTGGACGCTGGCATTGTCGAACTCGATGGTCATGATGTTGCCCAACGCGGCGTGATCGTTCTCCATCATCTGGATGGCTGCGTTCACGGTCGTTTGATGGGGTTGTACCTTGGCAGTCGGCCGCAGCGCCACGGCGTCACCTCCGTTGATGATCGAGTCGAGCACGGGCACGAGCACCTTGTAGACGCGCCGCCGTTGCTTCGGCGCATCCGTGTCCGTGTAGGTCGCCATGGAATCGATGGCGGCCACGGCGTTCTCGCGCATCGGCGGCAGCGGGCCTTGTGCATGGTCCAAGCCCTCCAGGCGCTTCAACAGATCGGCGGCGTGCGCTGCGCCCGAAGTGCCATCGGCGCCTGCCGCAGCTTGGATCTGCGCCATGTTGCCAATCAGATGGCTCGTCGAGTTCTCCTGGCCCGCACGCTTGATGACCAGCGCATCGAGTGCTGCATACAACGCCGCTGCGCCGCTTGCCGAGGTGACCCGGTTTGCGCCGAATGCACCGATGAGTTGCGCGGCGTTGGCCTCCTGCTCGTGTTGGTTCTCCACGGGCACCGCCACAAAGTCTGCGTTGGAGCCGTTGTTGGCCAGGTAGTTGAACTCGCTCGTGGTGCCGAAGCCCGCGTTGGTCACGCCGTCTGCGTTGGCCGCGTACATGACCTGCAGGATGTTCTTCGCCTCTCTGGCATTGCCCATGGTTTCGCCGTTCGGCGCGATGGCCTCTTTGCCGCAGTTTGCGAACAACG
Source organism: Rhizobacter sp. (assembly GCA_025350965.1). Lineage (GTDB taxonomy): Bacteria > Pseudomonadota > Gammaproteobacteria > Burkholderiales > Burkholderiaceae_C > LMDS01. The sequence goes on along the minus strand of JANXWV010000058.1, from coordinate 6,931 downwards.
CGTTCTGGTAGGCCGGATGACCCTCATTGATCCTGCTGCGAATGTGGTCCAGAGCCCCCTGGGTGTACTTGTTGAGGTACAGGTAGACCATGGCCCCGACGTTGTCGGCGCGAGCGTCCGGGCCCACGATGATCCCATCCGCCTTGGTTCCAACAGCGTTCACGTCGAGCTGATTTGCGCACTGGAACAGGTGCTCTAGAGCGATGCCCCGCGCGGCTTGTTTGCTGGTCTGCGCACTGATGCCCAAGTTGTCCAGCGTGGGGGTCAAATCCCGCACCACGTTTGTTTCGTTGTCGTATTCGACCAGTGCCAGCTTCGGCGCGAGGCCGCTGCTGGAAGCTTTGGACAAATACGACAGGTCCTTGCCGTCGAGTTGCTCGCGCGCAGCGCCGATAAAGAGCCCCTGGTGGTTGCCGATCTCGACAGCGTTCTCGATGCCCATGGCCTTGGCGGCCTTTTGCAAGTAGGGGGCCATGTCACCGAGCACGGTGATCTTGCCCCTATGTTCCTCCCCGACGGCGGCAATGACATCACCGAGGATCTGTTTTGCCGGATGCCCCTTGCCTAACCTCACTGTGTTTCCTGTGTCCCGGTCCGACAAACTGACCTGGTTGTTGTTGCGGTTGGGCTTGTAGACAAAGTCTTTGAGCATCGCAACGTTGTCAGAGGGGCCCTCGGGCATGTAGATGCCCGTGACGGTCTTGTCCGATTGCTTGAGGATGACGTTGAGGCCCAGTTTCTTGAGAGCGGCGACCTTTTGATGCAGCGTCTTGATCTGTTTCCCATCTTCATCTTCGGGCCAGCGTGGCGGCGCCAGAACGACGACGCTGTCGCCGGCCTGCAGGGTCCCGTCTTGGTGGGCTTTGATGATCGGGTCGAGGCTGCGCGCGGTGTGGCCGCCTCCGGTGGACGAGTATTCGAGCACCAGCACTTTGTTGGCCGACCTCAATTGATCAGACTCTATTCCGCTGAGCAGCCCCTGAGGCTGGAATGCCTTGCCGCTGCGGGTTGCGCCGCGTTGCAGTTCGGACGAAGCGGGTCGTTTCAGCCCGCTACTTGCGTTGTCGCCCGGTCGCGAGAGCGCACCCGCCCCGCCAAGCCTCGAAGCATGCGTCGGCGCGCCAGGTGTCGGTTGTGACGCCGGGTGCGGTGCGTGTTGGATCGGGATGCCACCAGAAATCTTCGCTCGTTGGATAGGGTCGCCCATGCTGCCGCCGTGTGGGTAGTTGAATGTCGGACAAGGATCGGCAAATGAGCGGTGCGCTGCGCCGCAACGCGCGAAGCGATCAACGGCGATGCGAAGCGGCTTGCGCCATGCGGCGGCCAGCCCAGGCGGTGCTTTTTGGTTCAGTAAACTCTGTCGCTTAGTTTTCGACGCTTCACGCAAGGCCAAGCCATGACCACCGCCATCCGATACGCTGACCTCGTGGAGAGCGTTGCCGGCGCACTGCAGTACATCAGCTACTACCACCCGGCCGACTACATCGCCCACCTCGCGCGCGCCTATGCCGCCGAGCAGAGCCCGGCCGCGAAAGACGCGATCGCGCAGATCCTGACCAACTCGAAGATGTGCGCCGAGGGCAAGCGGCCTATTTGCCAGGACACGGGCATCGTCAACGTGTTCCTGGAGATCGGCATGAGCGTGCGCTTCGAGGGCTTCCCCGGCAGCATCGAAGACGCCGTCAACGAAGGCGTGCGGCGCGCCTACAACTTCACTGAGAACAAGCTGCGCGCGAGCATCGTGGCCGACCCGCACTTCGAGCGCAAGAACACCAAAGACAACACGCCGGCCGTGGTTCACATGACGGTGGTGCCGGGCAACACGGTCGATGTTCAGGTGGCGGCCAAGGGCGGCGGCAGCGAGAACAAGAGCAAGTTCGTGATGATGAACCCGAGCGACTCGCTGGTCGACTGGGTCATGAAGACGGTACCGACCATGGGCGCCGGCTGGTGCCCGCCGGGCATGCTGGGCATCGGCATCGGCGGCACCGCCGAGCGCGCCATGCTGCTGGCCAAGCAAAGCCTGATGGACGACATCGACATGTACGAGCTGAAGGCTCGCGGCCCGCAGAACAAGGTCGAGGAACTGCGCATCGAGCTGTGCGACAAGATCAACGCGCTGGGCATCGGCGCGCAGGGCCTGGGCGGCCTGACGACGGTGCTCGACGTGAAGATCGCGATGTACCCCACGCATGCCGCGAGCAAGCCGGTCGCGATGATCCCGAACTGCGCCGCCACGCGCCACGCGCACTTCGTGCTCGACGGGTCGGGCGCGGTTTACCTGGAACCGCCGAGCCTGGACTTGTGGCCCGACGTGAAGTGGGAGCCCGACTACAACAAGAGCCAACGCGTCGACCTGAACTCGCTGACCAAGGAAGAAGTGGCGGCGTGGAAGCCGGGGCAGACGCTGCTGCTCAGCGGCAAGATGCTGACCGGCCGCGACGCCGCGCACAAGCGCATTCAAGACATGCTCGCGAAGGGCGAAGCGCTGCCGGTGGACTTCACCAACCGCGTCATCTACTACGTCGGCCCGGTCGACCCGGTGCGCGATGAAGTCATGGGCCCGGCCGGCCCGACCACCGCCACACGCATGGACAAGTTCACCGAAATGATGTTGGCGCAAACCGGCCTGATCGGCATGATCGGCAAGGCCGAGCGCGGGCCCACCGGCATCGAGGCCATCAAGAAGCACAAGAGCGCCTACCTGATGGCCGTGGGCGGCGCGGCCTACCTGGTCTCGAAGGCGATCAACCACGCCGAGGTGGTCGAGTTCAAAGACCTGGGCATGGAAGCGATCTACGAGTTCGAGGTGAAAGACATGCCGGTGACCGTGGCCGTCGATTCGAACGGTGTGTCGGTGCACGACACCGGGCCGAAGGAATGGCAGCAGCGCATCGCCTCGGGCGCACTGGCGAAGATCGCCGTCACGACAGCCTGAACCGGGCTTGACGCGCGCCGCCGTGGCATTCAGCGCCGAGACCTTCCCGACGCTGCAGTCACCGCTGCTGCGCCAGTGGCGGCTGGCGTCCGGGCAGGTGCTGTGGTGCTACATCGCGCTGCACTTCATCAACCACGCGTTCGGTCTCGTGTCGCTCGACGCGGCCGAGGCGGCGCTCAAGCTCGCCGCATTCGTGTGGCAAAGCCTGCCCGGTACGCTGCTGCTCTACGGAGCGGCGGCCACGCACGTGGTGCTTGCGCTGGCCAGCCTGCACCAACGCCACACGCTCAAGCTGCCGCCGGCCGAGCTGCTGCGCATCGGCTTCGGCCTGACGATCCCGTTGCTGCTGCTGGGCCATGTGGTGGGCACCCGGGTGGCGTATGAATGGTTCGGCGATGCGCCGCACTACCGGCGCATCGTCACCAACCTGATCCGCAGTGGCAACACCGGCTGGCAGCTCGCCTTGCTCGCGCCGGGCTGGGCCCATGGCTGCATGGGCTTGAACGTGGCGTTCCGGCACCACGCGTGGTTCCAGCGCTGGCGGCCGGCGCTGCTCGCGGCCGCGGTCGGGCTGCCCCTGCTTGCTGCCGGCGGCTTCTGGGTCATGACGCGCGAGCTGGCCGGTGTTGCGAACGCGGTGGCCAATGCAGGGGTGGCGCCGCGCGCGCTGCTCGACGTGATCCACCAGCAGCAACTCGGCAACCTGCGCGAGCGCCTGCTGAACAGCTACCTGGTGCTCGTCGGCGCGGTGCTCGTGTCACGAATGGGGTTCGCATGGCGGCGCGAACGGCGTGCGCGCATTGGCGTGCCGGCACGTGGGCCCACGCCATGACGACCGCGCTGTTCACCGGCGACGACGGCCTGCCGCGCTGCCACTGGTGCGCGGCCACACCGGCCTACGTGGCCTACCACGACCACGACTGGGGCCGGCCGAAGCGCAGCGAGCGCGAGCTGTTCGAGACGCTGAGCCTGGAGGCGTTTCAATCGGGCCTGAGCTGGCTCACGATCCTGAACAAGCGCGAGGGCTTCCGGCGCGCGTTCGCGCAGTTCGATACCGATGCCGTTGCGCACTTCGGCCCGATGGATGTGGAGCGGATGCTGCAAGACGCCGGCATCGTGCGCCACCGCGGCAAGATCGAGGCGACGATCAACAACGCGCAGCGCATGGTTGAGCTGCGTGCCGAGGCCGGGTCGTTTGCCGCGTTCATTGAGCGCTTCCGGCCATCACTCACGCTGCCGCAGGGCCGCAGCGAGTGCGCCGAATCGAAACAGCTCTCGAAGGCGCTGAAGGCACGTGGCTGGCGCTTCGTCGGGCCGACCACGGTGTATGCGTTCATGCAGGCGGCCGGGTTGGTGAACGACCACGCCGAGGGCTGCCATGCGCGCACCACAGCGTGACACGCCCGAGCCGCAAACCGCCGACAGCATGCCCGACCAATACGACGACCTCAGCGCCGATGCCATCGCGAAGCTGGACGCGCTGCTCACGAACCAAACGCCGCAACGGTGGAACGCGTTCTACGAAGACCGCAACAGGCCGGTTCCGTTCTTTGGCAGCCAGCACGTGAGCAAGGCGTTCAACGGCATCACCCGCGCGGGTGATGCTGCGCATGCAACACCTTCAAGCGCTCGCGCGCAACGTGGGTATAGATGGTGGTCGTCGAGATGTCGGCATGGCCCAGCAGCATCTGCACTGCGCGCAGGTCGGCGCCGTGGTTCAGCAGGTGCGTGGCGAAGGCGTGGCGCAGCGTGTGGGGTGACAAGGGCACCAGCACACCGGCGCGCAGCGCGTGCGCCTTGATGAGCTTCCAGAACATCTGCCGCGTCATCGGCCCGCCGCGCGCGGTCACGAACAGCGCGTCGCTCGCCTGGCCTTGCAGGATGGCGGCGCGCCCATCGGCCAGGTAGCGCAGCACCCACGCATGCGCCTCTTCGCCGAACGGCACCAAGCGCTCCTTCGCGCCCTTGCCCGTCACGCGGAGCGCGCCTTCGCTCAAACTCACGTGCACGCTCTTGAGCGTGACGAGCTCGCTCACGCGCAGGCCGCTCGCGTACATCAGCTCCAGCATCGTGCGGTCACGCAGGCCCAGCGTGGTGGCCACGTCGGGCGCGTTGAGCAGCGCCTCGACCTGGGCCTCGCTCAGCACCTTGGGCACGCGCAGCGACTGGCGCGCGCTTTGCAAACGCAGCGTCGGGTCGGCATGCAGCAGGTGCTCGCGCAGGGCCCAGCGGAAGTAGCGCTTGAAGACCGTCAAACGCCGGTTGCCGCTGGTCGCCTTGCTGCCTTCATGGCGCGCCACGGCGTAGGCGAGCAGGCTGCTCTCGGTGGTCGCGTCGAGCGCGTGGCCCGGCCCGGCGGCGAGCCATGCGGCGTAGAGCGTCAGGTCGCGCCGATAGGCTTCGAGGGTGTTCTTCGACAGGCCGTCTTCGATCCACAGCGCATCGATGAAGCGGTCGATACTCGCTGCGCTGGCCGCGCTGGCGGCACTGTCATCAAGCGCACCGGTTGGCGTCATGCCGCACGCCGGCCGTTCACTCCAGCGTCAACTTCTGCAAGGCCACGACCTTCTTGTAGACCTCGAACTCGGCCGCGATCTGCGCAGCAAACTGCTCAGGCGTGTTCGCCACGATCAGCGAGCCGGTCTCTTCGATGCGCTTCTTCACGGCCGGGTCTTCGAGCGTCTTCTTCACCGCAGTGCTGATCTTGTCGACCACCTCTTTCGGCAGGCCCTTGGGGCCGTAGATGCCGTAGTACGCCATGCGGTTCACGGCCTCCAGCCCCACCTCCTTGAAGGTCGGCACGTTGGGCAACTGGGCCAGGCGCTGCGGCGCGGCCACCACGATGGCGATGAGCCGGCCGTCCTTGATGAAGGGCAGCGCCGAGGGCATGTTGTCGAAGATCATCGGCACCTGCCCGGCCACCGTGTCGTTCAGCGCCGGGCCCGCACCGCGGTACGGGATGTGCGTCACGAAGGTGCCCGACAGGTTCTTGAACAGCTCCATCTGCAGGTGCCCGATGCCGCCGGTGCCCGAACTCGCAAAGCTGTACTTGCCCGGGTTCTTCTTCAGTTCCGCGACAAAGCCCTTGTAGTCGCGCGCCGGGAAGCTGGGGTGCACCGCAATCACGTTCGGCGTGGCCGCCACGTTGATGATCGGCGTGAAGTCGGTGATCGGGTTGTACGGAATCTTCGGGTTGATGGCCGGGTTGGCCGCCGTGGTGGACACCGTGGCCATGCCGAGGGAGTACCCATCGGGCACCGCCCGCGCCGTCTCGGTCGCCCCCACCGAGCCACCCCCGCCGGCCTTGTTCTCGACGATCAGCGTCTGCCCCAGCGGGCCGCTGATCTTCTCGGACAACACGCGCGCGACGATGTCGGTGGTGCCACCGGGTGCGAACGGCACGACCAGCTTGACCGGCTTGGTCGGGTACGTCTGCGCCCACGCTTGGGAACTGACGATGAGCCATGTGGCGGCCACAGCGGCGCTCTGGATCAGGGGTCTGCGTTGCATCGGGTGTCCTTCGTCTCGGGGTCGAACGAGAGCGAAAGTTTATGCGTTCGCTGGCCATCTCCGCAGTCACGTGTGCGAGTTGGCATGTGCGGCAGCTCTGCCATGGCAGTCTTTGGAAGTTGGCACTGCACGCGAGCCGATGGGGCGGAGCCACACTCGAGGCGCGCGTTCCAGTGAGTGACCGGTGTGTCTTGTCAAGCAGTCAACGAATCCTGGCGGGCGGCCACCGGCAGTCGGCCAGGACCGGTCAGTCCGCAAACCGCCACTCGGTCGCTGCTCGTAGCCGATCTTCCAGGCTACTTCGTCGGAGCGCCCCCACGGAATAGGCCCAGATCAATGCTGTCGGCCATCACCCGATATCCAGCCGGCGCGGGATGCAGGTGGTCGCCGGAGTCGAACTCGGCTCGCATTCGAATCGGCCGCGCCGGGTCGCGCATCAGGCGATCGAAGTCCAGCACGGCGTCGTAGGCGCCACTGCTGCGC
>JANXWV010000057.1 GCA_025350965.1 Rhizobacter sp. | reverse complement strand
GGCGATCTCATGGCCGAGTTTCACTCGATCAAACGGGGCGGCACCGAGCGCAAGCCGCTGTTCCAGTTTTCCGACCTGAAGGCGCTGTTGCGCGGCGCGCCGCGAGACGGCCCGAATGCGGCCGACGCGCAGCATGTGATGAAGTCGCTTGCGCAGGCCAAGGGCATCTCGATCTCCACATTCTCCGACGGTGCGAGCCGCGGTGTGGGCTCGTTTGGCGCATTGGCGCTGCATGCGGGCGCCACCATCGGCACGCCACTCGTGTACCCGATTGCGCAGGCCGAAGCGGGCAAGAGCGCCACGGTGACGATCGGCAACTACCCCACCGGTGGGCGGCTGTTCATCGGCACCGAGCGCTCTAAATCGGCCGCGTTGGGCGTGGGCGCAGGCTGGGCCGCACCGCCATTGCTGGGCGGCCTGGTTTCAGCCGCAGCCTTGGCCGATGTGTCGGCGCGCCACGGCATCAGCCATGCCGAAGGGGTTGCGATCAGCACCCGCAACGATGCGCCGGGCTGGCAAGACAAACTGCCGGCGGTCGTGGACTTTCTCTTCAATGAGGCGCGCCTGCAGCCTGGAGCGGGTCGGGCCGAAGACCCGGCCGCGCTGTGGAGCCGCTTCGCAGACCGCTTCGGCGCGGACCCTCATGTGGCGGTGAACTGGATCAATGAGAAGTCGGCAACGACGAGCGCCAGCGTCGGCGCCGTGGCGGTGGCGCGCGCCAAGGTCGGCGCGCAGACGAACCTCGGCCCGGTGGTGTCCGTCGGCGTGAGCGCGAGCAGGAGCCGCTTCGAGCGATCCACTGCCGCCCATGGCGGTGACGTGCCCACCGCCATCCGCTCGCACCAGGTTGTGGCCAGCGCCTCCGCATCGCTTTCGCAGACGCCGCCCTTCGTGCCCGCTGCCGACGATGCGCGAATTGCCGGCTGGGGCGCGGGCACACCGATCGTGGGTGCCACGATGCAGTGGGATCTGGCCGGTGGAATCGGCATCGCGCGGCTCGGTCGCACACGCGACGGGCTGCTGAATGCGGCCATGTGCCAACGCGAAGTGCTGTTTCGCGACTCCGGCACGATGATCGAGTACGTCAACCGCAACCGCGCCGCATGGGAAGGGTCCATGGTGTCTCAAGACGAGACCGGGGCCACCGATCAGGCGGCCGCACGACAGCGCTTGAACAAGTTCGTGCAGGAGGTGGCGGCCGGCCACACGGCGTTGAGCCTGTACGGCGAGTTCGTCAGCCTGGCACCGGACGTTGCCGACAAGATCAACGGCTACGAAGCGCGGCTCACCACCTTGCTCGGCCAGGGCGACCGTTCGGCGGCGTCGCGCACGTTGTCCAACGCCGAGCGGGCAGAGTGCAATGCGCTGCAAGGCGAGGTGCGCAGCCTGCTGAAGGCCGAGGCGAGTTGGTCGCCCGGCGCGCTCTATTCGGCCGAGCCGAACGCCGTGGCCCACACGACCGGCCTGAACTTCGGCCTGAAGCTTGCGAACCAGGAGCAGGCCCAGGCGCTGCACGTCAATTCTTTGCTGCTCGCAAAGGCCTGAGCGGCGTCAGCGCATCGGCGGCGTCGGGCACTGCCAATGGGCAACACGCTTTCCAAGTTTGCGAAGGGCGAGCCCGGCCTCGCGGCGTTGAACGCGCAGCCGACCGAGCGGGTCGGAGCGCGGCCGGTCGAGTCGCCAAACGGCGCGGCGCGTGAGCGCACGGCGCGGCTCACGGCGCTGCCGGCGGCCACCGGCCTGCAGAGGGCTCCGGCGCGCCCGGCCGCTGCGGGAGGTGTGGCCACCGGTGTTGTGGCGAGCACGCGCGTTGTTGCCGGCTCGCCAGTGGCACCCGCCCTGGCGCACTGGGCCGGGCTCGTGCCCGGCCGTGCCAGGGAGTACGCCGCTGAGGTCTACGACACGTTGATCGTCAAGCGCGTGTTCCCTCACGAGATCCACAGTTGGGAGCACCAGAAGACGACGGCCGCGTTGCTCGATCTGGCGAAGCACGACGCATGGGAAGCCCACGCCGTGCCGCCCATCGAGTTGGCCTACTCCGAAGAAGGCGTCAGCGAAGGTGGCCGCACCCTTCACTATGCGATCACCGACGGGCACCACCGCTTGAATGCCGCCCGGCGGGTCTCGGCAGGCGTCCCGGCGATGGTCACGCGGCGTTGGGTGCGGGGCGCGGATGGGCACTACAGCGACTCCCGCCGCGTGCCCCACACCGTGTACGACGCCAGCGCGCCGCGCGCCTGGAACCGATGTGGCAAGCCACAAATCATCCACGCACCCGAAGGGGTTGAGCAGGCCAACGTTTGGGGCACTCAGCAATTGACCGTCAGCTTGCCCGGCTCGGCGCTGGGTCTGTCGCTGGTCGACATTGCGGCCCGCCTGAACGCCTTCAAGCGGCCGGAGGAATTTTTGAACAAGGCGGCTGGCGATTTGATTCGCGTCCGTGTGACCTTGCAGGACGTCTATCGACGCGAAGATGCCTCCAGCAAACAGGGAGACCTGAAAGCGGACCTCCAGTTCGCCGTCATGGACCACGGCGCGAAGGACTGGAAAGCAATCTTCGGTGACGCTCGACCCCTGAAAACGCACTTCGCGTCGTACGCGACCTCGCGATACCCGATCCTGGTGGTTCAGGTTCAGCAAAGCCGCTACTCGTTCATTGCCGACGACCTGTAGCGGGCTTCGAAACCCGCAGATCGGCGTGACGTATCGCTGCCTTTCGCACGGTAGCGGACCAACATTGAAACTGTTCGCCGAGGCAGTCAACCTCGCTCACGCAGTTCAGAGACCGCAGCCGCAGGTTCGCACTTTGCTTTCAAATGCGCCTGCAGCCGCGATTCGCTCACTTGGGTCAGGCCATCATCATGTCGATTTGATGCGATTCGGGCTCCGCAAAAGTTTCAACGATGTGAAGCAAGGCCTTGACGACGCCAGTCTTGGCGGCGACCACGTCCTTCTTGGCGCTTGTCGTCGCCGTGGACTCAGCAGCCACTGGCGCGCCGTACAGCTTGGTCTCAGCTCTGTCTTCGGCGGTTTGTGCCGCATGCAGCTTGCGCTCTGCCGACTCGAGCTTTGTCACCGCCGTGTGGAGTTCCTTGAAGATGGGAGGAACATCCTTGACCGGCTGATTCGGCCCGTGCACGGCACGCGAGTCGACATGGTCGATCTTGGCCTTTGCATCGACCCCGACGCCCGCGAACTGCTCCATCGTTTGCATCCAACCCTTCATCAACTCGTCGATGTCAGTCGGCTCTTTGACGGGTTCGTCCTGCGGCTCCATCTTGGGTTCGTGCGTCGGGCCGGCAAGCCTGTCGACCGTGTGGAGCAAGGCCTTGAGAACGCCAGCCTGGGCGGCCGAAACAGCCTGTTTGGCCTTCTTCGTGGCTGCTGATTCGGCAGCAATCGGCGCACCGTACAGCTCGGTCTCCATCTTGTTCTCGGCCTGCTTTGCGCTGCGCAGTTGGGCTTCTGCCGAATCGAGCTTCGCGGCTGCAGCCTGCAGTTCCTTGAACACCGGCGGAACGCCGTGCCCGCGCGGTCCCAACGGCGGCGGGTGATGCGGGCCTTGACCGGGCTGGTTGCCGTGCTGAGTGAACATCTCCTTCGTGCCGCTCAGGATCTGCTGCAGTTCTTGCATGATGTGCTTGAGCAGCGCGGTGAACTTGTCCTCCCGTACCGCCGTCGGGTCGGGCCTGGCCACGGCCGTGGCCGGCACGATGCCTTTGTCGGAGTGCCGCACCATGGTCGAGAGAAATCCCTTGATTTCATGGGCGATGGATTCGAGCGTCGGCCCCTCAGGTTCGATGTGACGGCGCAAAACAACCTGAGTGGTGGCAACGTCCTGCGTGCCGATGTTTCCTAAGTGATGACTCATTCTTGACTCCTGTTGACATTGATCGCATCGAGCGACCGTGCTGTTGAAGAACCGCACAAATGCCGATGGCACAAGACCACGGCGTTTGCGACCCGCGCCGAAAGCCATGCTCGTGCAGTTCAATTGGGCGTGAGCTACCGCACCCCCAAAATGAAACGGCGATGTGGCTGCTTTAACGATAGGTGCCGACTCGAGGCCTCGACGCTATTCCGCCCGAAGCGCTGTTCGCCCGCACGAAGCGCTGGCTCGGCTTCACGCCGTGCTCGCATGGGCCCACATGGCGGCGTCACGACCACGCGACTTGACGTCAACGCCGAGCCCGTGCACGAGGATGCGCCTGGACAGCGTTTTTGCCGATATGCCGAGGTCGGCAGCCGTGACGTTCAGCCGGAAGCCATGGCGCACCAACGCCGCCTGGATCAGCTCGCGCTCGCGGCTCGCCAGATCTGAGTTCATGTTCTGCGCCGGGCGCGCTTCGCACGGTTCTTCGGCCAGCATGGGCATGCCGAGCACGAAGCGCTCTGCAGCGTGCTTCAGTTCGCGCACGTTGCCCGGCCAGTCGTGGGCGGCGAGCCGGTGCGCGTCGGCGCCGGCCAGTGGCGCATCGTTGATGCCGTAGCGCTGGCAGGCCTGTGCCACGTAAAACGAGAACAGTGACGGGACATCTTCGCGGCGGTCACGCAGCGCGGGGATCGACAGCGTCACCACGTTCAGCCGGTGCCAGAGGTCGAGCCTGAACATGCCTTCCTTGCAGCGCTGGTCGAGCCGCTTCTGCGCCGACACGACCACCCGCACGTCCAGCTCGAGTTCACGACGCCCGCCCACCCGTTCGACCCGGCGGGTCTCCAGGAAGCGCAGCAGCTTGACTTGTTGGCTGAGCGGCATGGACTCGATCTCATCCAGATACAGCGTGCCGTAGTTGGCTTGTTCGATCTTGCCGAGCACGCTCTTGCTTGCGCCGGTGAACGAGCCCGCAACATGGCCGAACAGCTCGCTCTCGAACAGCGCCTCCGGGATGGCGCCGCAGTTCACCGCCACGAAGGCGCCGCGCCGGCCGCTCAGCTCGTGAAGCTGGGCTGCCACCAGGTCCTTGCCGCAGCCCGTCTCGCCGACGATCAACACATCCGCCGGCACCGGTGCGATGTGCTGGATGCGACGACGCAGTTCCTGCATCGAAACAGCCTGGCCGATCACGCGCTGGCCGGCCCGGTGGGGAGCTGCCGCCGCGCCGGGCGGGCCGCGCATGGCCCCCAGGTGCGGGGCCGCCTCGGCGGCACGTTGGCGATGCAGGTGGATGCTCGCGAGCACCTCGTTGATGCGGTGCGTAGACGCAGGCCGTTCAATCACTTCGAGCGCGCCGCACTTCATGGCCGCAACCGCACCGGCCACGTCGCCGTATTCCGTCAATACGACGGTCACCCAGCGCTGCTTCGGGTTCGCCGTGTCGGCGATCAGCGCGGTGCCAGCGCCGTCGCTCAGGCTGGCATCGGCCAGCACGAGGTCGAAGTCTGCCGACGCCAGCGCTTGCCGTGCGCCAGCGAGGTCACGCTCCCACGTCACGCTGGCCCCACAACGCTGCACGACGCTGCGAAACACGGCCGACTGCGCAGGGTCGTCGGCTTGCACGACAAGCATGTTGACGGGCTCTGGAGCCGCTGCCCGCGTGGTCGAATCCATCTGCAAATACGTCATGACTGCACCTCGTCGCCGTCGATCATTCGATCCAACTAGAAGCCAGCTCGAGCGCATCTGGTGCGAGCTCGAGGGCCCCAGGCCTTTACCGCGAAGACAGTGTCCGGCCGGTTGCGCTTCTTCGGCGTTTCAGCAGCGTTTCTCAGGGTCTGCACCAAGCGTGCAGCATCAATTGGTTGCAAATGGCGGCAGCGACGGCGCGGCCGAATCGATGCGCCAGGTCAGGCGTTGAGGACGGCGGCCGTCTGGCTGGGCAGCTCGCCAAAGGCGCCGCGGTACGAGTGCGCCAGCGCAGAGCGGCTGCGCACGCCCCAACGCTGCGCCACATCCAGCGTGGTGGTGCCGCGTGTTGCGTCGCCGGCGGCCAGGTCGCTGTGGATGCGGTCCATGCGGCATTGGCGGATCACGGCCGACGGCGACATGCCCAGGTGCGCGCGAAACGCCATCTGGAGCGCACGGTCGGTCACGCCCAGGTTGTCGGCCACGTGCTTGATGGACAGGTCGGCGCGGTGCAGGTTGGCCAGGATGAACTGGTAGGCGCGGCGGTAGCGTGCCGGCAGGCGCGATGCGATCTCGTCCTTGGGAATGTCGTTCGACGACTGCCTGATGGACGAGGGAACCTCGACGTACGCGCAGGTGCGGCGCACCTGGATCAGTGCCTGCGTGGCGTACGTGCGGTAGTGGGTGATGTAGGCATCGGCGCGTCCACTGAGCTCGCCCAGCTTGGCAAGGCAGTAGTCGTGCTCGAAGTTCTGATCGCCGCCGCGCGAAGGGGCCGTGGCCGCAGCCGACGAGGCGTTCAACAAACGCCGCAGGTTGTCGCCCTGCTCCGCCGCAATGAAGGCCAACGCCAGTTCCTGACGTGCATCGGCCGCATATGACGCCATGCCCTGCCCGATGGCTTGACGGATGTGGTTGCCGGCCACCTCGGAGATTGCGCTGCCCTGGTAGGCGATGCGCAGCAGCGTGGCCAGGAAATCGAGCCGTGCTTGCAGCAGCGGTCGCGCGCCGATCAATGTGCGGCACTCGGTCAGCAGCTCGAAGGCCTGGGGCAGGCCCACGCGCTGGCCAGCCACCTCTTCGTTGCGCGGCCAGAACGCAAGGTCATCCAGGCGCGGGTGCCGGCGCAGCAGGTCCAGCACCACGAACTCGACCCGCATCACGGCCAGCACCGCACGCGGTGTCTCGTTGGCCAGGCTGTCGGTGTCCAGCAGCGCCAGCGCGCGATCAGCCGCTGCCTGGGCAGGCCGGCGCATGCCAAGCCGGAAGAACAGTGCCGCCATTGCCCCGCATGCCGCCACTTGCACGTGCAGCGACGCATGCTTTTCACCCGTCGTTCTCTGCAGGCAGCTCCATGCGGTGCGAAGCTGGTTGCGGCACAGCGACTGCAGGCCCGAGATCAGGCACGAGCGCGCCTGCATGTCGGTGCGCGCGCTGCGCGGCAGTTGCTTCAGGCAGCGATCAAAGTAGTCGGCCGCGTCTTCGGGCCGGTTCAACAGCAGCAGAAGTTGCGCGGCCCATTGCAGCGGATCGACACGCTTCGTTTCCTGCGAACCACCACTCGACTCTGCGGGCCGCGCATTCGTGGCGCGCAACGCGGCGTCCAGCGTCAAGTCGACATTGCCCGACATGAGGTCGCAGTCGCCAGCGAATCCCATCAACCCGTGCATGACCAAGTTTTGCATTGCGTTCTCCTGTTGTTGTCTGCCGTTGCTCCACTGCGCAGGGCTCGAGTCGTCATCGATCTGGCGGTGGCTGCCAACACAACTTCGCAAATCACGGTCCAGCTTCATCCGTTGCACAAAAGTTGTTCTGATTCAACGACTTGGCGAACTTCGCAGGTTCGTGCGGGAGCACGAACCGGACAACTTTGTCCACTTCAGGCGGCGCGATTGGACAACCTTGTCTGCTGTCAGACTTGATCGCACTGGCTCGGGCGCCGAGGGCCTTTGCAATGCGAGAAGTGCTTTCACGCGCTCGGGCGCTCAGGTGCTCAGGCGCGTATCCAGGTGTAGTCGCCGGAGGCGATGCTCTCGAACATCTCGTCATCGGCGCGAAAGATGTTGTCGCGCCAGTAGCGGCCATGCTCCGCATAGTGGGCCAGGATGTCGGACAGCCAGGCGGCGTCGCCGGCATCCGCGGAGTCGATGCGCACGATCAGCAGAGTCACGCCGGTATCGGAGTCGACACCGAGTTGCGCTTGGTCTTGCGCATAAGTCGTGATGTTGGCTTCCAGCATGGCCTTGAACAGGCGCAGCGTGCGGCCTGCCGTGGCAATGCCGAAGTTGAACAGCAGGTACATCGTCTGCGGCGCGTCTTCGGGCAGCTCGAACGAACACTCGAAGCCTTCGACCGTGAGCATGCGCGCGTCGACGCAGGCCTGCACGTCATGAAGCCCGATCTCGGCGCAGAGTGCGCGCAGCAGGTCGTCGAGCATGATCGCCGCGTGATCGCGCGTTCAGGTGGCCGATAGCGCTGCTGGCTGGCTGCCACCCGCGCGCTGCAGCAGGCGCAGCGTGGCCTCGGCCTGCGCGAGCTGGTCCTTCGTGCGCGGCCGGGCGAGGTTGAGCAGGAACACCGGCAGCCACAGCCGCACGCTCTCGCTGCGCGCGGCGTCGCTCCATGCTGCCGGTGTGAAGGCCAGCAAGGCCTCGCGCACCGCCGCCAGCGTGGCAGGCTCCGTGCCCTGGCTCGCCAGATGTTTGCGCGCCGTCTCGGCCCATGCGGCCACGGTCAGGGCGTTGCGCGGCGCCTGGCCCGGGGCGCCATCCGCGCCTTGCGCGGTGCGGTGGAGTTGGGCGATCACATCGCCGAGCGCGGGGCCGGCCGCAGCAGGCTGCGCTGCCTTCGCTTCGAACCAACGCGCCGAAGCGAGGACACGGCGCTCCTGGCGCGTGCCTTCACCGTCGCGGCTTTCGCTATTGGCATCACCGTCCTTGTCGAACTGCGCCTCACCCAGGCCGGCGCCGATGCGGGTTGATTCAGCGTCGTCGACATGGGTTTCAGGTTCGTCGTCGTCCGGCTCCAGGTTCTTCGAGCGCGCGCGGCGGCGCTGTGGCGCGGCCTTCTTAGGCGGGGCGCCGCTGCGCAGACTTGCACCGCGCTGGCCGGGCTTGGGTGCATGAAAGTGGGCGCCTGGCGGGGCGTGGTGGTCGCCCTCGAGTTGCCCTTGCCCTTGCGGCGGCTGGGCAACCGCGCCGGGCGCGGGAACGGCCGCAACCCGCAGCGCTGCGGGCGGCCCGATGACGGGCGGCACCTTCATCGCGACACCGCCAGCATGGCCTGCTGTGCGTAGGCCAGCACCAGCGAGCCGGCCCACGGCGCGGCGAGAAAGATCACCAGCGTGACCACGAGCAGCTTCAGCGCCTGCGACACCGTGGAGTCTTGCAATGAAGTGACCGCCTGCACCAGCGACACAAGCAGGCCGACGATGGCCGACGTGATGGTGATGGGCAGCGAGATCATCAGCACGAGCAACAGGCCCTGCGTCGTCATCTGAATGGCGTCTTGGTAGTGCATGGCAGGCCTCGATGCAAGTGGTGTCGACTGCGAGATCAGCGGTACGTGAGCACGAGGCCGTGCACCAGCACTGACCAGCCGTCCAGCATCACGAACATCAGCAGCTTGAACGGTATCGAGATGGTGGTCGGGGTGAGCTGCGACAGCCCGAGCGCAATCAGGATGTTGGCGATGATGAGGTCGATCACCACGAAGGCCATGTACAGCATGAAGCCGATCCGAAAGCCCTCGGACAACTCCGACAACGCGAACGCCGGCGCCAGGATGATCAGGTCGTTCTCGGTCAGCGAGCGCGCACGCTCCGGTGTCCAGACCGACGTGGCGGTCTGCAGGAAGAACCGCCGCTCCCGCTCGTGCGCATGCTTCGCAAGGAACTTGCGGTACGGCTCCTGCGCCGCCTCCAGTGCGTTGGCAAATTGCTGCGGCTGGCTGGTCGTGCCAGGCTTTGTTGCCATGGCGTCCATCGCATCCATTGCGACGGGCGCCATGATGTAGGCCGACAGGATGAGCGCGATGCCGTTGAGCACCATGTTGGTCGGGATCTGCTGCACGCCGATGGCGTTGCGCAGCAGGCCGAGCACGACGGTGATCTTCAGGAACGAGGTCACCACCACCGCCAGTAACGGAACCACGGCGATCAGAAAACTGATCGCCATGATCGAGTAGGCGTCGAACATCGGGTTGCTAGCCGGCGTCATGGCGCAGTTCGATGATGCGGGCGCCGAGACGGTCGCCGACACAAACCAGCTGCGCACGGCCGAACAACTGGCCGCCGACGACGAGGTCGACGCTGGCGTCCTGCGCCGCCATCGGAAGCTCCAGCACGTAGCCGGTACGCATGTTGGCGAGTTCGCCGATCGGCGTGCTGATGACCTGAAGCTCCAGGTGCAGGTCGACCTCGATCTCGGCCAGCGGGTCGGCTCCGTCCGGGAGCGGCGCGGTGGTGCCCGCCTCGGCGTTCATGGTGTTGTGCTCGCTCATCCAGTCGTCTCCTTGAATCGTTACTTGCGCCCCGGCGACCTGGCACGCCAGGCCCAGGCGCGCCGTACCGCGCCGGCCGGGCACGAGCAGGGCCTGGGAAATGCCACCGCCCGGCACGGCGGCGAGTGGCAGGACCAGCACGTCTCCCGTGGCGAGCGTGCGCAGCAAACCTGCGCTCATGCGCCTGCGGCCGAAGGCCACCGTCAACGCCACCGGCAGTCGGGCCACCAAGGCGGTCGAGCCGGTGCGTTGGCCCGCGCGCCCTGCCAACGCACGTGCGGGCCAGGCAAGGTCGCTGCAGCGCAGTGCGGCGCAGACCTGGGCCGAGCCGAGCAGGCCGTGCACGACTTCTGCACCGTCCGCGAAGACGAGGTCCACGCCGATGCTGTCGAGGCAGAAACCGTGACGCTTCAGCCAAGCGGCTACCGGTGCCGCAGCGCCCTCCAGCAGGCGCTCGACGCACGCGACACGCAAGGTGTCGGGCCAGTCGGCCGCCGTCATGGTGGCCGTCAACGCACCACTGAAGGTGTCCGGCACGGTCACGACGATCTCGCCGGCGTGCCCGGTGAACACGAGGCCGAAGCGGCGCCCGGCGGGTTGCGCCGCCGCCGTGGACTCTGGGCGCCACACGGTCAGGCCCGGCAGCCATTGCACCAGTTGCGCATGCAGCCGTGCGTCGCCCAGCAGCCGTGCGGCAGCAGCCTCGGCCGCTGTGCTGTGGGGCAGCCTTGCGGCGATCGGCTCGATCACGGTGTCGGTCATGGTCGGCAGTCCACGTCAGGCCAGTTCGAGGTCGATGCTCAATGCCAGGGGGGGCACCAGCTGCTGCAACAGTTGCCGGTGCAATTCGTCGACGCGCGGGCGCAGCATGTCGAGCGTGCGTGGCTCGTCGCACACGAAGCACAGCGCCAGTGAGTCGGCGCTCAGGCTCAGCCGCAGCAGCGTGCCTCCGAGCCCCTGCTGGGCCAGCGGTAGCGTTGCCTCCCAGGTGCCTGCAGGGCGCTCGCGCTCGCCGCCGCACAGCTCGACGACGAGCGCGCACACGTCGAGCAATGCACTGGCCTGCGAGATGCTGCGCGCAATCGCCGTCACGGGCGGTGGTGGGTCTGCCGGCAGCAACTCCGAGAGCCGCTGCCAGCGGCGGCGCGAATCGCCCGTGTCGAGCCCCCCCGGCTGGCCCTGCATCCATTCGACGGCCAGCGGCACGGCCTGCTCGATTTCGTCAACCACACCCTCCTCAACCGGCGCCGGTGCGTACGCAGGAGCCGCTGGCAGCGATGCGTCAAAGGCGTTTTGAACCGGCGACGACACGGGCGCACCGGCCCCGCGCCCCCCATGCGCAGCCGCCTGCGCCGCACCTGCAAAGGCCTCGCGGTACCACCAGTTGCGTGGCCGTGCCGAGGCCGACGCGGGCGCGGCCATCGGCATGGGCCCGAGCGCACGGCTCGGGTCAGCCAGCATGCGCAGCTCGTTGAAGGCAATGGGTTTGGTCTTGCTCATGGCGGCCTCGCGGTTCAGATCTGCACCCGGCCCATCGAGCGCAGTTCGACATGCCCGCCCAGTTCCTGGAACGAGTACACCTGCAACCAGCCGACCTGCTTCTCGATCACCCTGCGCACATAGCGCCGCACGTCCATCGACGTGACGAGCGCGCGCCCTTCGGTCGGCTTCGCACCGGCCATCGCCATCACGGCCGCGCTGATCTGGCCCGCCGTCTCCGGCGGCAGCGCCAGGAAGTTGCCCGCCGGGGTCTGCTTGATCGCCTGGCGCACCGTCTGCTCGACACCCGGGTCCAGCATCACCACCTCCAGCGTCGGTGCACCCCCCGACGCGCGGTACGCGAGGTACATGCCCAGGTCGCCGCGCACGTACTCGGTCAGCATCAACGGGTCTTTTTCCTTCGTGCCCCAGGCGGTGAGGCTCTCCAGGATCGAGCGGATGTTTCGCACCGGCACCTGCTCTTCAAGCAAGCGGCGCAGCACCTCGGCGATCTTGAGCAGCGGCAGCGCCTTGGTCACCTCCGCCACGAGGTTCGGGTACTCCTTGACGGCCTTGTCCAGCACCCACTGCACCTCCTGGATGCCGACGAACAGATGCGCGCGGCGTTCCATCGCGCCGATGGCGTGGCGCGCCAGCGTCTGCTCGTGGGTCAGCGCTGGCGCCGTACCGATCTCGCTGCGGCGGGCCGCAGCGATCCAGTGCGTCTCGTCCATACCACCGGCAGCTTCATGGGTCTCGCAGGCGTCGCGGGCCTGCTGGTCGCCGCCCAGCATCAGCAGCGCGCCGGGCTGCAGCTGACCGGCCTCCACGGGCACATCGTGAACCTGGATCAGGTACTGCTTGGGTTCGAGTTCCTTGCCGATGACCACCTCGATCCCCGGGAACGGCAGGCCGAGCGTTTCCTGCAGGCGGTCGCGCTCGAGCGCGAATGCGGCGTCCATCGCCGTCACGTCGAGCGAGCCCGACACGGCATGCGAGATGCGGATCGACAGCGGGCTGCTGAACTGGCGCACCTTGCGCTGGATCGTCGGTACTTCGCTCACGCCGCCTTCGCGCTTGAGTGCGGGCAACGGGGCCGACGGCGCGTCGTCCTTGGCAGCCTTGCGCAGGCGCTGCACGGCCACGCCGGCCAGCAACGCAGCCAGTACCAGGAACGGCACCGGTGGAAAGCCCGGCACCAGGGCGAAGCCCAGCAGCAGCGCGGCCGAAAGCAACAAGGGCTTGGGGTTGCGCAGCAATTGCTCGGCGATCTCGGCCCCCACCGAACTGGAGGCGCTGCGCTTGTCATCGGCCACGCGCGTGACCAGCACGCCGGCGGCGATGCAGGTCAGCAGCGACGGGATCTGCGAGACCATGGCGTCGCCGATCGACAGCACCGTGAAGCGCGCCACCGCGTCGGCGGCCGTCATGCCCAGATAGAGCGAGCCGATGGTGATGCCGCCGAGGATGTTGATCGCGGTGATGACGAGGCCGGCGATGGCGTCACCCTTGACGAACTTCATCGCGCCGTCCATGCCGCCGTGCAGGGCGCTTTCCATGGCCAGGGTGTCGCGCCGCGCGCGGGCCTGGTCGCCGGTCAACAGCCCGGCGCGCAGGTCGGCATCGATGCTCATCTGCTTGCCGGGCATCGCGTCGAGCGTGAAGCGCGCGCCGACCTCGGCCACGCGCTCTGCCCCCTTGGCGATCACGATGAACTGCACGATCGAGATGATCATGAAGATCACCAGCCCCACCACCACGTTGCCGCCCACCACCAGATTGCCGAAGGCCTCGATCACGTGGCCGGCCTCGGCCGTGAGCAGGATGAGCTTGGTCGACGCGATGTTCAGCGCCAGGCGGAACATGGTGGTGAACAGCAGCAGCGCCGGAAAGGTGGAGATGCTGACGATGTTGGGCACATACATCACGACCATCAGCAGCAGCGTGCTGACCGTGAGGTTGACCGCCAGAAGACTGTCGATGACCACCACCGGCATCGGCAGCACGATCAACATCAGCACCAGCATGATGAGCAGCCCGATGCCGGCATCGCTGCCGAAACGCGTAAACAACTTCAGCATGCTGGCTCCGTACAACGCATTTGATCGGCCCAGCGGAGCACGATGGCCACCGCTTCCAGCAGCGGCTCAGGCACCGCCGCCGGGACGGGCAGCTTGAACAGCGCCCGGGCGAGTTCGGGGTTGCGGATGATCGGCACACCGCTTTCCCGCGCGATCTCGCGAATGCGTGCAGCCGCCTCGTCCACGCCCTTGGCCACGACCACCGGCAGGCCATGGTTGTTCGGGTCGTAGTGCAGCGCCACGGCGTAGTGGGTGGGGTTGACCACCACCGCATTCGCACCGGTCACCGCAGGCTTCGGGTCCGAGAAGGCGATCTCGTGCGCGAGCGCGTTGCGGGCACCTTTCATGTGCGGGTCGCCTTCGGCCTCCTTGTATTCGCGCTTGACCTCGTCCTTGGTCATCTTCTGCTGCTTCAGGAACATCAGGCGCTGGATCAAGAAGTCCACCACGCCCATCAACAGGAACAAGACCGCGCACACCATGAACAGGCGCAGCGTCGTGTCCCAGGCGGTCTGGCCGATGCTCTCGAGGCTGCCGAACCCGCTGCGCAGCAGCATCGGCGTGACCGAGCGGATCAGCACGTACAGCACCCAGCCGATGATCACGGCCTTGACCGCCATCTTCAGCACCTCCACGAGCGAGCGCACCGACAGGATCCGCTTCATGCCGTTGACCGGGTCGATCGAGTCGAACTTGGGCACCAGCGGCTCGAACGACATCAACACGCCCACATGCGACATGCCGCCGACGATTGCGCCGAGCACCGCAGCCAGCAGCACCGGGGCCGTGATCCACAGGCCGTCGGCGACCATCGAGAAGCAATGGGCGTAGAGCGATGCGCCCAACTGTTCCGGCTCCGGCCGGGTGATGTTCACAACCTCGTGGATGATGTTGCGCACGTGATCCAGGCTCGCCGAACCGGTGGCCATCAGCGCCGCCAGAGCGAACATGAACGCGAACGCGGACGACAGGTCTCGGCTGTGCGCCACCTGGCCCTTGGTGCGCGCGCTTTCGAGCTTCTTGTCGGACGCGGGTTCTGTCTTCTCGGTCACGGTGGCTGCCTGCGGTGGGCGGGCGCTGCTTCGGCCCGATGCGGCCAGTCTGCGCGCTGCAGCGGCTGGCGACACCTGCGAAAACGAAGCACCGTCGCCAGGCACGAACGGGGTGCGCCGCGCGCGCAGCGCAGGGGTCGAAAGGCGCGCCGAAGCGCGGGCTCAGCGCCCGGCCGTCCCCAGCTGCTGCAGCAAGGCCAGCGGCAACAGGTGCTGCTGCAACTGATCGAACGCCACGCTGACGAACAGCGCCAACATCAGCACCGAGACCACGCACTTGATCGGCTGCGCCAGGATCGTGGGCTCCAGCTTCTCGGCCGAACGCGCCAGCAGGGCGATGCCGACATCGATCAGGAACACCACGATCAGCATCGGCGCAGCCAGCTTCACGGTGTTGCCGAACAAGGCCCCCACCTGCAGATCGATGAACGCCTTGTGCGCCCCCTGCAAGGACGGCGTGAGGTCGACCAGCGGCCAGACCCGGTACGACTCGAACATCGCCTGTGCGAAGTACACCGCGCCCCCGAGCCCGAAGAACACCGCACCGGCCAGCTTGACCAGCATGCTCGACACCGGCGTGCACTGCGCCCCGCTGAGCGGGTTCTGAAGCTGCACGCTGTTGAAGCCTGCGGCCGTGTCGATGAGCGCGCCCACCTGTTCGACGACCCAGAAAACCACCCCCATCGCAAAGCCCAGCATCACGCCGATCAGGGCCTCTTTCACCGCGATCAGGCCGACCTGCACACCGCTGAGCGCCACCACCTCCTCAGGCGTGCGGCCGAACGCGACGTAGGCCGCCAGCAACATCGCGATGCCCATGCGCGAAAGCGTGTTGAGAATGCCGTCGCCGAACACCGGCAGCAGTGCCATCGCCGTGATGAAGCGGATCATGTGCAGGCCGACCGACATGGTCCAGAACTTGATCGTGCTGCCCAACTCGAACTGCGTGAGCAGCGGCGCGACCCAGTCGTGCGGCGAACTCATCGGGCGCGCCCCCTGCTCACGCGGCCACCATGCGCGCCTGCCGGAAGATCCGCACGATGGCCAGCTCCTCGGCCTCTTCGTCCTGCAGGTCGTCGGCGGTACGCTCCAGGCCGGCCAGCACCTGGGCCAGGTCATCGCCGAGTGCGTCGATCTTCTTGCGGTTGCGGGCCACTGCGGCGCGGCGCGCGCTGAGGTCGGCCTGGCCCTGCGCGGTCTCGGCCGCGCGGCGCGCAACCTCGGTCTGTTGTTGGGCCACCCGGACCTTCAGCATCTGGCCGAGGTGCTGGCGCGCGAGCAGCGCAGCGATGTCGAAGGTGACGCCGCAGTCGGTAAGCGTGCACATCTTCTGCTGCTCGGCAGCGTGGGCCGCCTGCGCCTCACGCTCGGCCTCGAGCGCGGCGCACTCGGCTGCCTGCGCACGTTGCAATGCCGCCATGGCCAGACCGGCAGCGCGGTCCAGCGCCTGCCCGCGCCGCTCGCGCACGCGCACCAACAAGGCGAGTGCCGTCTGGCGTTTCACGGCGCAAGCTCCCGCAGCTGATCGACGGTCTGCACGAACGGGCACAGCGTGTCGGTGCGCTGGTTGAGGAAGTCGCGGATCGAGTCCTTGCTGGCAATGGCCTCGTCGGCCACAGCGTCGTTGCCCGGCGTGTACTCGCCCAGTTGCAGCAGCGTTTCCACGTCGTCGTACTTGGCCATCAGCTTGCGCACGTGGCCGGCGGCATCGGCATGCTCCTGCGGAACGATCTGCGACATGAGCCGGCTCAGGCTGCCCAACACGTCGATGGCCGGGTACTGGTTGCGCGCCGCGATCTTGCGCGACAGGATCATGTGCCCGTCCAGGATGCCGCGCACTTCTTCGGCAATCGGGTCGCCGCCGCTGTCGTCTTCGGTCAGCACCGTGTAGAGCGCGGTGATCGAGCCAATGCGGCCCATGCCGGCGCGCTCCAGCAAGCGCGGGATCTCGGCAAACACCGACGGCGGGAAGCCGCGCCGCGTGGGCGGCTCGCCGCGCGCCAGGCCGATCTCGCGCAACGCGCGGGCGAAGCGCGTGAGCGAGTCCATCATCAATAGCACCTTCTGGTCGCGGTCGCGAAAGTACTCGGCCACTGCCGTGGCCACATAGGCCGCCTTGGCCCGTTCAATCGCCGAGCGGTCGGACGTTGCGCACACCACCACCGAACGCGCCATGCCCTCATCACCCAGGATGGCCTCGATGAACTCGCGCACCTCGCGGCCGCGTTCGCCGATCAGCGCGATCACGTTGATGTCGCACTGCGTGCCGCGTGCCAGCATGCCCATCAGCGTGCTTTTGCCCACGCCGGCCGGCGCGAAGATGCCCACGCGCTGGCCTTCGCCCAGCGTCATCAGCCCGTCGATCACCTTCACGCCGGTGGGCAGCGGGTCGGTGATCAGGCGCCGCTCCATCGGGTCGGGCGGAGCGCGCAGCACCGAGCGTTCCTCGTGGCACATGATCGAGCCCTTGCCGTCGACCGGCTCGCCCAGGCCGCTCAGCACGCGGCCCAACAACCCGTCGCCGACCGGCACCGACAAGGGCCGGCCCGTGCCGAACACGCGCGTGTCGGTCGACAGGCCACCGAGTTCGTCGAACGGCGACAGGATGGCCGTGCTGCGCGAAATGCCCACGACCTCGGCCTTCTGCAACACCGCGCCGGTACGGTCGCGCAGTTCGCACACCTCGCCCAGCTTGACCTGCATGCCGCTGACACGGATGAGCGTTCCGATCACCTCGAAAACCTTGCCCTGCGCGGGCAGCATCGGCTCGCTCTGCAGTGCCTGCGCCAATGAGCGGCTGAAGCGGTCGAGGTCGAGGTCCATCGCGTCAAGCCACCACGGTGTTGTGGGCTGCGCTGGCAGGCGCGCTCGGCGCGCCCGCGCGTTGGGCGGGCGGCGCATAAGCCTCGATCGATTCGTGCACGATGGCCGCCCGCGCCGCCTTGCCGATGGCCTTTCTGACGGCGTCGATCTGCAGCCCCATGCTGGCGTCGATCACGCCGTAGTCCGACTCCAGCACACAGCCGCCGGTGTGCAGGCGCACGTCCACGCGCACCTCCAGCGGCACGGCAATGCCCACCTCGCTGGCCAGGTCGGCGACGATGGCGCGGGCATGCTCGGCATCGTCGGCACCGATGTGCAGCACCAGGGTCTTGGTGTCGGTGGCCATCTGCTGCACGGTGCGCAGGGCGCGCCGGTAGAGGCCCTCCTTGTCTTCCTGCTCGATCACGCGTTGCGCCGCCAGGCTCACCAGTTCGGCCAGCCGGTCCGATGCCCTGTGCACGCTGCGCTGCGCGTCGAAAGCCTTCGTGGCAGTCTCGTCGGCCCAGCGGGCAGCGGCCTCGCGCAGGCCGGCTTCATAGCCCTGCACGCGCAGGCGCTCGGCCTCGCAATCGGCCTCGTGCAACACAACGCGCGCACGCTCAGCCGCATCGCTCACGATGCGCACGGCCTCGGCTTCGGCGTCGGTCAGCGCGGCTGCCGCGCGAGCGCCGAGTTCGCAGGCCTGCAGCAGCTCGGCGAAGTCGCTGCGCCGAACGACGCCGCCTTCTATTCCGATGTCGTGTGTGCCGGACTTGAGCCAAACAGCCATGCGTGCTCCGGGAAGATGGTCTGAAAGTGGTGTGCAAACAGCGCGTGTTCCGCGTGGCAGGGTGCGGGCGGTTCGGTCTCCAACTGCAGCGGCGGGAGCACGAGCTGCACCAGGCGCAGTGCGCGCTCGTCGGCCCAGCGCGAGCCCGCCTTCAACAGGTCGAACCCGTTGACGGCGCTGAGGCCGCTTTCCAGCTCGCCCAAAACGGCAGCACTGCCGGTGCGCTGCGCCGGCACCGCCACAAGTGCCTGGAACGCCGCAGCTCCGACCAGGGCGCGCGCGTTGCGGCGCACCGGCGCATCGACACAGCGCGCCAGCGCATCGCGGCAGGCGAACAGCGCACGCGCACTGCACACCCGCTCGATCTGCGGCGGCGGCAGCAGCCACAACAAGTGAAGCGGCTCGGTGGCAGCCGATACATCGGGCCAACGCAAATCCAGGCGCACAGCCACCGCCTCGGCCCAGACCGCACGCAGCCCGGGTGACCCACGCGCCGTACTGCCCAACGTGCTCTTGTCGAAGCCCATCGCCTGCGCCCAGGAGGGGTGCATGCGTTCGAGCAGCGAGCCGAACACTTCGGCGGCGGCCCGCGCAAAGGCTTCTGCGGCCAGCACAGCGCTCATCGCGACACCTCCACGCTGCGCGCTGCGACGCAAGCGCTTTTCCGGCGGCCGTGCGGGATCATCAAAGTGCTTTCATGCGTTCAAGCGGCCCGGCGCGGGGCAAGCACCTTCTGACGTGACAAACGC
Source organism: Rhizobacter sp. (assembly GCA_025350965.1). Classification (GTDB taxonomy): domain Bacteria; phylum Pseudomonadota; class Gammaproteobacteria; order Burkholderiales; family Burkholderiaceae_C; genus LMDS01. The sequence continues at coordinate 4,717 of JANXWV010000057.1, read as the reverse complement.
GCGCCCAGCCCGTCCAGTGCGGGCAGGCGCCCGCTTCGCTTGAGCACCAGGCCCGCGCCGGCAAGCAGCACGGCCATCGCACCGACTGCGCCGAGCGGCCACCAGAAGCTGCGCGCTGCCGGAGCAGCCCCGGCTGCGCCAGCTGCCACGCCGGCGCCCGCCAGCGCGAGAGAGCCAGTCGCCACATTGGCCTGCGCGGTCGCCGCCACGAGCGTGACGGTGACGCCGTTGTAGTCAAGCCCTTCGACTGCGTGGACCACCAGGTTCTTGATGGCCGGCACCAGCGCCTGCACGTCGGTGTTGCGCTGGTGCTTGACGAACACCGATGCGCTCGACGGCTTCACACTCGATGCCAACGGGTCGTTGTTGGGCAGCACGATGTGCACACGCGCCACCATCACGCCGTCGATCCGGCTCACCGTCTCGGCCAGCTCCTGTTCGACGCCGAAGATGAAGCGCACCCGCTCTTCGGTGGGCGATGAGATCAGCCCCTCTTTCTTGAACAGCTCGCCCATCGTGGCGCGGCGCGCGCGCGGCAATGCGTTGACTCGCAACACATCGATCGCCTGCACGGCATCACTCTCGTCGATGGAGATCGTCCACGTCTTGCCGTTGTCGGGCGACTGCTTCTTGGCGCTCAGGCCGGCGGACAGCAAGGCGCCGAGCATCTCGTTCGCGTCGGCCTCGGTGGCTTTGGTGTGCAGGTCCATCTGGCAAGCCGCAAGCATGCAGGCCATGGTCAGCGTAGCCAGCAGTTGCAAGGGCCGGCAAGGGCGGCGCTGCGCCGGGAGTTGCGGGGTGCTGTGCATGGTGGTGCGCTACTGCGTCTTCATCAGGTCGCTGACAGCGCCCTTGGTCGAACTCACGACGCCGAGGTAGGCGCTCTGGTTCATCGACATCGTGGCCATGTCAAGCATCGACTGCATCTGCACCGCGGTTATGGTGGTCATGTCGAGCTCGCCACCTTCGGCGACCGCTGAAATGCGGTCGAGCATGTCGGCGTGGTGCTGCATGTGCTTCTCGACACCCGCCACGGCAGCCTGCATCTGCGGTGCCTGCGTCAATGACGATTGATCGGGTGCCGGCACACGGGCCATCAACGCCTCGAAGCGGTTCACCAGCTCAGGTGGTGCTGGCGGTAACGGCACGGTGTGGAGTTGCTCGGCGTGCGTGGCCAGGCGCACGTGGTTCTGTACCGATGCCGGGGCGGTGATCTTGATCGAATCCATGGCGTTTGCTCCAGTCAGGAGGGTTGAGGGTGTCGGGTTCGGGTCGACTCTTGATCGGCCGGAAGGTCACGCCCGCATGTAGGCACCGAGCGCCGCGTAGTCGATTGGCGCCTGTGCGGTCAAGGCTGCGCTTTTGACGGCCGCCGCTGTGTCGTCTGCGCCGCCCTTTTTCTTGCCGAAGGTGCCGTCCAGCAGCGATGCCGCCAAGCGCTTGCCCTCGGGGGTCGCGGTGGGCGAGTCGACCACGCGATCACACGCCGCACGCCAGCTGGGCTCGTTGTTGAAGAAGAGCAGCAACCCCAACAAGGGTTGAAACTCCTCGGCATCCGGCATCTTCTCGGCCTGCTCCTGGCACCTTCGCAGGGCCTCGCGCATGCGGTGCCTTTCGCTCAGGCTCCAGACGTGAACCAGGCTGACACCGCGCGGCGCCACGTTCAGGGGTTCGAGGAAGGCAACGAGCGCCTCGGCTTCGTCGACGAGCATCTCTTCGATGCACCCGACAGCCAGGAACTTCAACGCCACATGAATCGGGTCTGCAACTGCGGAAGACATTCTCATGCTCCGGTAATGCCGCCCGCGACCGAGAGCCGCGCAGGCGATGTAAGCGCGCCAAGAGGGCGCCAGAGGTCTGAAACCTTGGCAAACCCTCAAGGCGCAAACGAGCTCAAGGCTTCTTGATCGCGTCGTTGCCGTCCTTGGCCGCGTCCTTGATGGAATTCACGACACCCCGCGTGGCTTCGACCATGGTCGAGAGCACGCCCATCGCCAGCTGGTTGGTCATGTTGGCTGCGGCAATGGCAGTTTGGGCTGCCGAAGTTGCCGTACCGATTGCCAGGCTGGTTGCCTGCGAAGCTGCGATTGCGTCAAGTTGCTTTTTGGTTGCTGCGTCAACTGCCATTTCGATCTCCAAACATTTAGAACAATTTAAGGCGGATCAGAGCCAGGGAATAACCCCCAGCACTCGCGGCCGCCCATAGCCCGCAAGTTGGGTGAGGTCGTCTACCCTGTCGGCAGCTCGGCACCGAAGCGACGGCGCCACATGGCGGCAATCACGACGGGTGCGGAGCGCAGGGCTTGGGCCTCGCAGCGCAATGCTGCAATTTCTTGTGTTGCGCCGGAACCCGCGCGCATCTCCTCTTCGACCTCGCCGAGGCGCTTTTGGAAAATGTCCAGCGAGAAGCGGGCGTGCAACACCGCTTCGGCCTCGTCTTCCGGCGGCTCCGAAAGCTGCGAACAGAACCAGAGCAGGCGGTTGGCAGCAACAGGGTCGAGCTTCATGGCGACAGTCCTTGCAAATGGGCTTGCGGGTTCGCTTGCGCGTCGGCAAGTGAGCCCACCCCGGAGGTCCTGGCCTGCACGACGATGTGCTTGACGCCATCACGGGTTCGAGAGAACGACACACCTTGCGGGTCGATCAACATTCCGCTGATGCCGGCGCTTGACGTGCCGGGCTTCGATGAGTCGGTCACGGCGGCAACGAGTTCGACGCCCACCGTCTGCAAGTCGCTGCCCAGCCTTTCGATCAGGCCCTGCGTGCCGCTCAGGTCCGCAGTCCGGCCGGACACCTCGAAGCGGCGCGGCGCCGTGCGCTCGACGGTCAATGCCGCGCCCGGCACCGACGCCATCACCATGTCGACGACATCGGGCGCAGCGGTGTAGCGGCGAGCCACCTGAATCGAAGCGGGCAGGCGGTCCAGCACGCGGCTCACTTCGGCCAGGTCGGCGCGCGTGTCCACAACGCCTTGCACCTGGAAGCCCGCCCCCTGTGCCGTCAGGCTCAGGCCGTTTGCCAGGCGCGGGCCGAGCGCAGCCTTCAAGACCTGCAGCGTGGGTACCGAGGCGGCAACGGTCTGCGTTGCGCTGGTCAGCAGTCCGCCGGGCAGCTGTTCGTCGGCCGGCCGCATGGCCGCCGATGCCGCGAGGCCGAGCCCTGCGATGACGGCAATGATCATGACGGCAGGCCTTTTGCGCGCCGCACCAGCCTCACCGCCATCGACAGTGCGGCTGGGTGCGGGCGTGGGTGCGAAGAGCCGTTGAAGCAGGTCGACATCGTCTGGCCAAGCTTCGTCGCTCGGGCCGATGCACAGCACCACCGCACCGAAGCGAAGCGGGACCCAGGGCGCAAGCGGGTAGCGGAGCCAGTCACCGTCGCGCTGGGCACCGAGCATGGGCTCGGAGCCGTCCTGCGGCAACCAGCGCGCTTCGCAGCGGCCGTCTGCATCGCGATGCAGTTCAACCGTGGGCGCATTCCAGTCACCGATGTAAACATCCAGATCCTCACTTTGTCCAACCTTCAAAACCTGATGTACCCAATGTAGGTTTGCGCCGGCGTGCGCACCGCTCAGTACGCGAAGCCTTGTCATGAGGCCCGAACCGTTTTTGAAGAGATCGTTGTTCATTGCGCCTTCCCTTCAGCGCCGGGCAGCGCCGTCGCCGGCAGCTGCGGCGGAGCGGCCTGCACCAGCGCCTGAGGGGCGCCGCTTGCCACGCGTTTGGGCGTGATCAGGAACATGCGCTGGCGCCGGTTGGCCGACGTTTCATCGGCGCGAAACAGTGCGCCGATGAGCGGCCAGTTCGCGAGCACCGGCACGCCCGAACGAGCGGTGTTCGTGCTCTCCACGACGATGCCGCCAACGAGCAGGCTCTGCCCCTCGAGCAGCGTGGCTTCGGTGCGGATGGTGGTGCGCTGAACCACCGGCACCTGGTCCACCTGCTGCGACGAAAAGCCGCCGTCTTCAATGAACAAGTCCAGCCCGATCAGCGTGTGCTGCGGGTCGCGGATGACACGCGGCGTCACCTGCAGCGTGGTGCCGGCCTCGACCGAAAAGAGTTGCGCGTCCTGGTTGCCGGCGACACGGACCGACGCAGTACGCTTGTCAGACAACACCGCCGTGCGATTGGCCGCGCCCAGCACCTTGGGCTGCGACACGATGCGCGCCGTGCCCTTGGCCTCGATGGCACGAACCCGCGCCAGCAGTTCGCGCCCGGCACCCGATATGAGCGTGGTGATGTTGAAGCCACTGAGCTGCGCCGCAATCGCGTTGGCCGACGAATTGCTGGCCGTGGGCGACACCTGCACCGTGCCGCCGCCGGCCTTGTACTGCCAGTCGAATCCCAGGGATTCCACCTCGTCGGCAGCGATGTCGATGATGGTCGCTTCGATCTCGACCATGTCGCTCGGCACATCGAGCTTGGCTATCAACCGCTCGACATCAACCATGCGGTCGGCGGGGCCGCGCACGAGCACGGTGTTGGTGGCTTCGTCGGCCGCGAATGTCACCCGCGACGCGGACGCTGCCGGTTGCCGCGGCTCGGAGCGTTGCGGCGGTGTGAACATGCGGCTCGGCCGCGGCGTACCCGCCACGGCTGGGGCCGGGCCACCGCCCACGATGGACCGGGCCGTACCGCGCAGAACCCCGTTGGCCGCCTGGACCCGCTGCTCGTTGCCTGCGGTGGTTCGCTGCAGGTTGTCCAGCATCGGCGCCATG
>JANXWV010000023.1 GCA_025350965.1 Rhizobacter sp. | reverse complement strand
CAATTGCATGTGCTGGTCAAAGCCTTCGAGCCCGAGGGCGGGCGCAGCGTGGCGGCCGAGGCCACGGCACTGGTGTCCGATCGTCCCTACCTGGTGGGCAGCAAGGCCGATGGTGACGTGGGTTACATCACCCGCAACGGTGTACGCAATGTCAGCTTTATTGCCATCGACCCCAATGCCAAGAAGAAGGCCGTGGGCGAGCTGCGCCTGGCGCGTATTGAGCGTAAAGTGGTCTCCGTGCTGGTCAAGCAACACAACGGCCTGTTCAAGTACGAGTCGCGCGCCAAGGAAAGCGTGCTGAAGGAAGAGCCCTTCACCATCGCCGCAAATGGCAGCAATGTGATGCTGGCCACGCAGACGCCGGGCAACTTTGCCTATGCCGTGCGCGACGCCAATGGCCTGGAGTTGTCACGCATCACCTACAGCGTGGCGGGCACCGGCAATGTGTCGCGCTCGCTGGACCGCAATGCCGAGCTGCAGATGACGCTGAACAAAAAGGATTACGAGCCCGGCGACGAAATCGAGATCAGCATCCGCGCGCCCTATGCCGGCGCCGGCCTGATCACCATTGAGCGCGACAAGGTGTTCACCCACAAGTGGTTCATGGCCAAGGACACGGCATCGGTGCAAAAAATCACGCTGCCCAAGGACTTTGAGGGCAATGGTTATGTGTCGGTGCAGTTTGCGCGCGACCTGGGCTCGAATGAAATCTACATGAGCCCCATGAGTTATGGCGTCGTGCCCTTTGCCACCAGCCTGGCCAAACGCACCAACCCGATGACGCTGCAAGTGCCCGAGCTGATCAAGCCGGGGCAGACCGCCAAGTTCAAGCTCGAATCCAAAGTGCCCAGCCGCGCCGTATTGTTTGCGGTGGACGAAGGCATCTTGCAGGTGGCGCGCTACAAGGAGGCCGACCCGCTGGGCTTCTTCTTCCAGAAGCGCGCGCTCGAAGTGAAGAGCGCGCAGATCCTCGACCTGATCCTGCCGGAGTTCAAGCGGCTGATGGCCGCGTCTGCGCCGGGCGGTGACGAGGCGGGTGCGAATGCGCGCTTCCTGAACCCGTTCAAGCGCAAGGGCGAGGCGCCTGCCGTGTACTGGTCCGGCATTGTCGATGTGCCTGCCGGGACGAAGGAGTTCAGCTACACCGTGCCCGATTACTTCAACGGCACGATGCGCGTGATGGCCGTCGCGGTGAGTGACACGGCCGTGGGCGTGGCCAGTGCGCGCGCACTGGTGCGCGGCGACTTCGTGCTCAGCCCGAACCTGCCGCTGATGGTGGCGCCGGGCGATGTGTTCGATGTGTCGGTGGGCGTGGCCAACAACATCGCCGGTGCGGCGGCAGACTCTGCGGTGCAGCTCACGCTCAAGCCCGCCCCGACCTTCGAAGTGGTGGGCGCGCCGACGCAGACGCTCAAGATCGGCGGCATGCGCGAAGGCGTGGCCACCTACCGCATCAAGGTGAAAGAAGCAGCAAGCGCCACGCTCGGCTCGGCGACGCTGCAGTTCACGAGCAGCCTCGGCGCGAAGAGTGCGACGCGCCGGCTCGACATCAGCGTGCGCCCTGCCACGCCCCTGGCCACCACGCTCGCGCTCGGCAGCTTCACCGGCTCGAAAGAGGTGGCCACACCGCGCGACCTGGTACCCGAGTTCCGCAAGCAGGAGGTCGCGGTTTCGCTGCTGCCGCTCGCGCTCGCGCCGGGGCTGATGAGCTACCTCGACAACTTCGAGCACCTGTGCACCGAGCAGCTGGTGAGCCGCACGCTGCCGGCGCTGGTGCTGGCGCGCCGGCCCGAGTTCGCGGCCGACCGCGCGCCGCCTGTGGCCGCCAAGGCGCTCGAAGGCACGCTGCGCCTGTTGCGCACGCGGCAGAACGCGCAGGGCGGTTTCGGCCTGTGGACGGCATCGGTGCAGGCCGACGAGTTCGCGTCCGTCTACGCAGTGCACCTGCTGCTCGAAGCGCGCGAGCTGCAGGTGCCGGGCGCCGCCGTGCCTGCCGACATGGCGCAGAAGGGCATCGAGTACCTGCAGACGCTTGCGAGCAGCAACCCCGCCGACCTGAGCGGTGCGCGCAGCCGCGCGTATGCGATCTACCTGCTCACGCGCAACGGCGCCGTCACCACGCCGCTGGTCGCCGGCCTGCGCGAGACGCTGGACGCGAAGTACGCACCGGCGTGGAAGACCGATGCCACGGCGTCGTTCATGGCCGCCACGTACCAGTTGCTGAAGCAGGAGAAGCCGGCCACCGAGCTGCTCGGCCCGCTCGTCAAGCAGCTGGAAAACGGCGGCGCCGAGTACCGCTACGCCGCCTACTCCGACCCGACGATCCGCGATGCGCAGCTGCTGTATCTGCTCGCGCGGCACTTCCCGCCAAGGCTGAAGGCGCTCGATGCGAAGACCTTCACGCGCTTCGTCGAGCCGCTTTCGAACGGCCGCTACAACACGCTGTCGGCGGCGTGGAGCATCCTCGCGATCGACGCGATGGCGCGCAACCTGGGTACCGACGCGCTGGGCAAGTTGAGCGCCGTGCAGGTCGATGCGAAGGGCACTGCGAAGGCGCTCGCGCTGCCGGCCAACCTGCTGCCGCGCGCGCCGTTCGATGCCGGCACTGTGAAGCTGCAGCTCGCGAGCGACAGTGCGCTCACCACTTGGTATGCCGTGACGCAAACCGGCTTCGACCGCGTGCCGCCGAGCACCGAGTTGAAGTCGGGCATGGAGGTGCTGCGCGAGTACGTCGGTGCCGACGGCAAGCCGCTGGCCAGCGTGAAGATCGGCGACGAGATCACCGTGCGGCTGAGCCTGCGCGGCTTGGCGCTGCCGAGCGGCGTGGCGTCATCGCAAGTCGGCAACGTGGCCCTCACCGACCTGCTGCCGGGCGGCTTTGAGCCGGTGCAGTCGCGCAACCCCGAAGGCGTGGCGAGCACGGTGAGCGGCCCGGGCCTGGAGTTCGCCGACGTGCGCGAAGACCGCGTGGTGGTGTATGCGAGCGCGAGCGATTCGGTGCGGACATGGACGTACCGCATCCGCGCCACCAACACCGGCGAGTTCGTGGTGCCGCCTGCCTTTGCGCAGAGCCTGTACGAGCGCGAACGGCAGGCGCGCTCGCTGCCGGGCAGGGTGGCGGTGGTGGCGAAGTGAGGTTGAGGTGAGAGTCACGCCGCTGCCCTCACCCCAACCCTTTCCCAGAGGGAGAGGGAGCAACACGCGCTCTTGCTCCCTCTCCCTCTGGGAGAGGGTTGGGGTGAGGGCGCTCGCGCGAAACACACTCCTGCTGGCACTGACCCTCGCCGCCATCCTCGTCACCCTGCGCCTCGTCCCACACCCCCCGCTGCGCGACAGCGCGCCGACGTCGCGCGCGTTGTACAGCGCCGACGGCACGCTGCTGCGCCTCACGCTCGCGAGCGACGACCAGTACCGTGTGTGGACGCCGCTCGAGCGAATCGACCCGCGGCTCGTCGAGGCCGTCAAGCTCTACGAAGACAGAGGCTTCGCGTGGCACCCTGGCGTGAACCCCGCGAGCCTGGCGCGCGGCGCGTGGAGCACGTGGCGTGGCGGTGCGCGACGCGGCGGCTCCACGATCACGATGCAGCTCGCGCGCCGCCTGTACCGCATCGACAGCCGCACGCTGCCGGGCAAGCTCCGGCAGGTGGCGGCCGCGCTGTGGCTGGAGGCGCGCTACAGCAAGCACGATCTCATCGAGGCCTACCTGAACCTCGCGCCCTACGGCAGCAACATCGAGGGCGCGCAGGCCGCGAGCCTCGTGTACTTCGGCAAGCGCGCCGATGCCCTGTTGCTGCCCGAAGCGCTGGCGCTCGCGGTGATCCCGCAGAACCCGAACCGGCGCGGCACCGAAGTGCGCGCGGCCGCAGCCACCGCCGCCACCACTGCCGCCACCATTGCCGCACAAATGAGCTGCGGCAGCACGTGCGACAGCGCGGCGCCCGGCCTCTCGGCTGCTAGTGCATGGCCGATCGCACTGAGTGCCGCACGCGCGCGCCTATGGGCCTTGTGGGCGCCGCGCCACCCGCAAGACGCCACGCCATCCACCACCGCCGCACTCGCGCTGCCACTGCAACTGCGCAGCACGCGCCTGCTGCCGTTCGGCGCGCCGCATGCGGTGCAGAGCGCGATGGCGCGCGTGCCGGCAACACCCGGCACGAGCGAGACGACACTCTCGCTGCACGCGCCCACGCAGGCCGCGGTGGAGCGTGCCATCCGCCAGTTCGTGGCCACGCGCAAGGGCCTGGGTATCCACAACGCTGCGGCCTTGCTGGTCGACACGAACACGATGCGCGTGCGCGCCTGGGTCGGCTCGGCGAACTGGGCCGACGCAGCCATCGACGGCCAGGTGAACGCCACCACCGCCAAGCGCTCGCCCGGCTCCACACTCAAGCCCTTCATCTACGGCCTGGCGATCGACCAGGGCGTGCTGCACCCGCGCAGCGTGCTGAAAGACGCGCCGACCGCATTCGGCACCTACAGCCCCGAGAACTTCGACGGCCGCTTCGAAGGCCCGATCACCGCGCGCGACGCGCTCGTGCGCAGCCGCAATGTGCCGGCCGTGCAGGTGGCTTCGCGCCTGGCGAACCCGAACCTCTACGAGTTCCTGAAGAGCGCGGGTGTGAGCCAGATGAAGAGCGAGCAGCACTACGGCCTGGCCCTCACGCTCGGCGGGGGCGAGGTGACCATGGAGGAACTCGCAACGATGTACGCGATGCTCGGCAACGCTGGCGAGCTGCGGCCGCTCGCGTTCACGGCTGGCAGCACATCACCACCGACGAGCACACCGGCGCGCCGCCTGCTCAGCCCCGAGGCCGCCTTCATCACGCTCGACATGCTGCACGCCAACCCGCGCCCCGACACCGGGTTGCCCGCGTTTCCGCGCGTCGCGTGGAAGACGGGCACCTCGTGGGGCTTTCGCGATGCGTGGACGGCGGGTGTGTTCGGCAGCAGTGTGCTCGTCGTGTGGGTCGGCAACTTCGACGGCAGCTCGAACCCGGCGCTGGTGGGCGTGCAAACGGCCGCACCGCTGTTCTTCAACATCGTCGACAGCCTGCGAGCACAGAATCTCGACCCCGGCGAGCCGGCCCGCGCGGCCCCGGCGAACCTGGCGCGCGTGCAGGTCTGCGCCGCCAGCGGCGACCTGCCGAACGACGACTGCAAGGACCTCGCGACCACCTGGTTCATCCCCGGCAAGTCGCCCATCAAGGTGAGCACGCTGCACCGCGCGGTGTGGGTCGACGACGCCACCGGTCGCGCCGTGTGCGGCGTGCGCGAGCACGCCCACCGCGAGGTGTTCGAGCACTGGGGCAGCGACATGCTGCAGGTCTTCGCGCAGGCCGGCATGCCGCGCCGCGTGCCGCCGGCCGCGGCGCGCTGCGGCAGCAGCAGCAGCGGGAGCAGCGGCGATGGCGCGCAGGCCGAAGGCGACGGTCCGCAGATCGTCTCGCCGCTGCGCGGCGCGAACTATGTGCTGCGCCTGAAGGACGCCACCGCGTTGACACTGCGCGCCAACGCGAGCCGCGCCGGCACCGTGTACTGGTTCGCCGACTCGGCGTACCTGGGCAGCGCGCCCGCGGGCAAAGACCTGCCGTGGTCGCCACCGGCCGCGGGCCGCTACACGCTGAGCGCGGTAAGCGCGGCAGGAACGGCCGACACGCGCGAGGTCTCGGTCGAGTTCGCGCCCTGACAACGCCGCGCGCCGTGCACGGGCGCGCTGAACGGGGCTATGGTGAACGGGCGCGGGCGCCGCGATGCGGGCATCGGGTCGAAGTCGAAGTCGGAGTCGGAGTCGGAGTCGGAGTCGGAGTGGAATGGCCCGCCTTTTGCTGCAGTGCCGCCACACCACCCTGGCACGCGCGAACATGAACCGCATCTTCCACAGCACAGACTTCCTCCGCGCCTCGCATGGCGAGCCGACGCGCTCCGTCGTGACCGAGTCGCCCGACGCCGCCATCGTCGCCTGGCACGTCGAGCCGGGGCAGCGCATCGCTGCCCACGTGCACCCCGACGGCCAGGACACCTGGACTGTGCTGTCGGGTGAAGGCGACTACCAGACCGACGCCGCCGGCAGCACGCAACGCATCGCTGCCGGTGATGTGGTGGTGGCGCCGCGCGGGGCGGTGCATGGCGTCGTCAATCGTGGGGCGCATCCGCTGGTGTTCATCGCCGTCGTGTCGCCCGCCTTGTCGGGGTTCGAGTTGCTGTAGGCTTTGCGCCGTGCTCACCCACGGAGGCTCGATGAAGCTCATCGGCATGCTCGATTCGCCATATGTGCGCCGCGTCGCCGTTTCGATGCAACTGCTCGGCCTGCGCTTCGAGCATGAATCGCTCTCGGTGTTTCGCGGCTTCGCGCAGTTCCAGACCATCAACCCGGTCGTGAAGGCGCCGACCTTCGTGTGCGACGACGGCACCGTGCTGATGGACTCGACGCTGATCCTCGACTACGCCGAAGCGCTGGCTCGGCCACGCAGCCTGATGCCGGCCGATATGCCGGGCCTGCAACGCGAGTTGCGCCTCATCGGCCTCGCGCTGGCCGCGTGCGAGAAGAGCGTGCAGATCGTCTACGAACACAACATTCGCCCAGCAGAGAAGCTGCATGCGCCGTGGCTCGAACGCGTGACCGGCCAGATGCTCGCAGCACTCGGCGCGCTCGACGCCGAAGTGGCCGCGCGCCCGCTCGCCGCGACAAGCGCAACGATGATGCAAGCCGGCGTGACCACTGCGGTGGTGTGGGAGTTCGCACGTCAGGCACAGCCTGAACTCGCCTCGCCGGCCGCGTTCCCGGCGCTGGCCGCGTTCGCAGCGCAGGCCGAGCAAGTCGCCCAGTTCAAGGCCGCGCCGCACGGGGACGGCACCTATCGCCACATTGCCGAATGATCCACACGACCGGGCTCGACGTCGTCACCGTTGGCGAAGCCATGGTGCTGTTCACCGCGCAGCAAGCGGGCCCGCTCGACCAGGTCGAGGCCTATACGCGCGGCGCTGCCGGCGCCGAACTGAACGTGGCCGTCGGCTTGGCGCGGCTGGGCGTGCATGTGGCCTACGTCAGCCGTCTTGGCCGTGACGCGTTCGGCCGCTACCTTGCTGCCACCATGCAACGTGAGGGCATCGACTGCAGCCACGTGGCGTTCGACGCCGCGCACCCGACCGGCTTCATGCTGAAGGCCAAAACACACGACGGCGATCCGCAGACCGAGTACTTCCGGCGCGGCTCGGCGGCCAGCCGACTCGGCCCGGCCGATCACCCGCGCGCGCGCTGTGCAGCGTCACGCCACCTGCATGTGACCGGCATCAGCGTGGCGGTCTCGCCCAGCGTGCGCGAACTGGTGTTCGAGATGGCGGCCGAGGCCCGCGCGGCCGGGCGCAGCGTGTCGCTCGACCCGAACCTGCGGCCCGGCCTGTGGCCTTCGCAGGCGGCCATGGTCGAGTGCATCAATGCGTTGGCCGCCCACTGCGACTGGGTCTTGCCTGGCCTGGCCGAGGGCCGGCTGCTCACCGGTTGCACCAGCCCCGAGGCCATTGCCGCGCACTACCTCGAACGCGGCGCCAGCGTTGTCGCCGTCAAGATCGGGCCCGAAGGGGCCTACTTCGCCAGCCGCGCTTGCAGCGGCTACGTGCCCGGCGTCGCGGTCGCGCAGGTCATTGACACCGTGGGCGCCGGCGATGGCTTTGCAGTCGGGCTGATCAGCGGCCTGCTTGAAGGCCTGGCGCTCGATGCCGCCGTGGCTCGGGGCTGCCGTATCGGCGCACGCGTCGTGCAGTTCCCCGGTGACAGCGACGGCTTGCCCACACGCGCCGAGCTTGAATCGGCTTGACCAACCCGCACAGCGCGCACAGCCCGTGCACCCCTGCGCCCGCGCCGAGCGCGCCACTGCACTTCGAGGAGTCTCCGTGCCCGATTCAACCCCACCTGCGGCTGCCGTACCGACCCGCATCACCGTGCGCGAAGCGGTGCTCAACCTGCTGCGCGCATTCGGCATGACGTCGATCTTTGGCAACCCCGGCTCGACCGAGCTGCCTCTGTTCCTCGACTTCCCCGACGACTTCCGCTACGTGCTCGGCCTGCAGGAGGCCGTGGTCGTCGGCATGGCCGATGGGCATGCGCAGGCCACGCGCAACGCGGCGTTCGTGAACCTGCACTCGGCGGCCGGCGTGGGCCATGCGATGGGCAACATCTTCACCGCCCACAAGAACCGTACGCCGATGGTCATCACCGCCGGGCAGCAGGCGCGCTCGATCCTGCCGTTCGACCCGTTCCTGTTCTCCGGCCAGGCGACCGAGCTGCCCAAGCCCTACGTAAAGTGGAGCATCGAGCCGGCACGCGCCGAAGACGTGCCGTTGGCCATCGCCCGCGCCTACTACGTGGCCATGACGCCGCCGCGCGGGCCGGTGCTGGTGTCGATCCCGGCCGACGACTGGACGGTGCTGACCGAGCCGGTGCCGCCGCGCCGCGTGAGCACCCGGCTGCGGCCCGAGCCGGCGTTGATCGAGCAGTTGGGCGCGGCACTCGACCGCGCGCAGCGCCCAGCCATCGTGATCGGCGCCGCAGTCGACCGCGACGCCGCGTGGGCCGAGGCGGTGCAACTCGCCGAGCGCCACAACGCCCGCGTGTTCGCCGCACCCATGTCGGGCCGCTGCGGCTTCCCGGAAGACCACCGCCTGTTCGCCGGCTTCCTGCCCGCGATGCGTGAACGCATCGTTGAAAAGCTGGCCAGCCACGACGTGATCTTCGCGCTCGGTGCACCGGCGTTCACGTACCACGTCGAAGGCCACGGGCCGCACGTGCCGGTGGGCGCCGAGCTGGTGCAAATGATCGACGATCCGGCCATCGCCGCGTGGGCGCCCGTGGGCACAGCGGCCATCGGCAGCATCCGCCTTGGGTTGCTGGACCTGCTGGCGCGCGCCGCCCCGCCCATGCGCGAAGCACCGCCGCCGCGCGAGCCGGTGGTGCGAGCCACGCCGCCGGCTGCGGGTGAGCGCATGTCAGTCACGTTCGCGTTGCAAACGTTGGCCGACGTGCGTGATGCGCACAGCATCGTCGTCGAAGAGGCGCCGAGCTCGCGCTCGGCGATGCAGCAGCACCTGCCCATCCTGCACAGCGAAACCTTCTACACGATGTGCAGCGGCGGCCTCGGCCACGGCCTGCCCGCAGCGGTGGGCGTGTCACTGGCCAAACCCGGCGCGCGCGTGATCGCGCTCATCGGCGACGGCTCGGCGATGTACGCGATCCAGGCGCTTTGGAGCGCGGCGCAACTGAAGCTGCCGATCACCGTGGTGGTGCTGAAGAACCGCCGCTATGCCGCGCTGCAAGAGTTCGGCGCGGTGTTCGGCTATGGGCCCGGGGACACGGTCGCCGGCACCGACCTGCCTGACCTCGACTTCGTAGCGCTGGCGGCCGGCCATGGCATGAAGGGCGTGCGCGTGAGCCAGGCCGGCGCGCTGCGCTCGGTGCTGGCCGACGCATTGCAGTCCAGCGGGCCGATGCTGGTCGAGATCGACGTCGCGTGAACGAAACCACCACGCCGGGCCAGCCCATGACAAGCGTCTCCATGCTCATCAACGCACCCGCCAACATGCCTCGCACCTGCTGCTGCCGGTGATCCCCGACGGGCCCGAGATCATGCCGGTGGCCGCGCCGCAGAAAGACGTTGTCTGGCCGATAGAAGGGCTGAGCTGGTAGGCGCTGCGAAGCCGCGAATCAGCGCGCCTCCACGAGCACGTAGCCGCGGTTCTCGATCGTGTCGAACGTGCGCATTCCCTTGACGAGCGTGGCGGTCGGCATCCAGACCCAGCCGGCGCTCGCGGGGTTCACGTCGAGCACGAGGAACGAATCGGATTCGGCGTCGTACGCGCCCAGCGGCGAGATGTGGCCGCCGCCGCTCTGGCCCACCTGCTCGCGCCGGTAGTTGACGATGGCGTAGTCGCCGGTGCGCTTCAGGTTGTCGGCAAGTTCGGCGCGGATGCTGGCCTCGGGCATGGCGTCGTCGACCACCACCATGCGCGTTGTCAGGCCGTTGGCACGCAGCATCTGGTCGAGTTGGCGCAGTTGGTAGCCGAAGTCGCGGACCGGCTTGCCGTCACGCACAGCCATGGCCTCCCCGAGCACTTGCGCGCGCGTCTTCGCACCGGCGGTGATGACGTTGTCTTGCGTGAAGCGCGGCAGAGACGGGTCGGCACCGGGCGGCATGTTCTGCAGGTCTTCGGCACGCAGCCGGCTGCGGTCGCGTGGCAAGTCTTTGCTGCGCCCACGCACCGTGTTCAGCACGATGGCGGCGGTGGTCGGGCCGCAGAACGCGGCGTTCGACTGCGGCTCGAACTGGTTCGCGAGCGCCGGGAAGTCGACCTTGGCACCCGCACGCGCGAGCCGCTGCAAGCCTTCCTCGGATGCGAACGGAACCAGAGCCGATGCGGTTGGCGGCGCCGCCACGTCGGCGGCCATGGCCGGCGCAACCAGCCACACTGCGAACGGCGCCACGCCAGACGCCGCTAGCACCAGCCCGGCCGCGACGCGCTTGATTGCCGATGTCGACAACATGGTGACCTCCGTTGCGCGCCGCGTTCTCAATAGCCCAGCGCCAACCCGGTGTTGCGGCGCGGGTCGTTCGCACCGTAGTACCGGTTCTTGCCCACCGGCTTGCCGCCCAGAGTGGGCGCACCGACCAGAATGGCCGCCAGGTGGTTCACCGGCTGCGGGCCCGAGAACTTCTGGCCCCAGCCCTCCAATATTTTCCGGGTGTCGGGGCTGAGTGCGAAGTTGTCGACATTCGTGGTTTCCGGCAACCACTGCTGGTGAAATTTGGGTGCGTCGACCGCCTCCTGCACGTTCATGCCGTAGTCGACCACGTTGAGGATGGTGTGCAGAACCGCCGTGATGATGCGGCTGCCGCCCGGCGTGCCGATCACCATCACCGGCTGGCCGTCTTTCGTGACGATGGTCGGGCTCATCGAGCTGAGGGGGCGCTTGCCCGGGGCGATGGCGTTGGCTTCACCCTGCACGAGGCCGTACAAATTGGGAACGCCGATCTTCGATGTGAAGTCGTCCATCTCGTCGTTCAACAACACGCCGGTCTTCGCAGCCGTGACACGCGCGCCGAACCAGTCGTTCAGCGTGTACGTGACCGACACCGCATTGCCCTGCTTGTCGATGATGGAATAGTGCGTGGTGTTGCTGCCCTCGTGCGGCGCCACGCCGGGCTTGATGTCCTTCGAGATGCCGGCCTTGGCCGGGTCGATCACGTCACGCAGCTTCGCGGCATAGGCCTTGTCGAGCAGGCGGTCGAGCGGGTTCTTCACGAAATCGGGGTCGCCGAGGTAGCTGTTGCGGTCCACGTACGCATGGCGCATGGCCTCGATCTGGTAGTGCACCGACTGCGCCGAGCGGAAGCCCAGTTCCTTCAGCGGGTAGCCTTCGAGAATGTTGAGGATCTCGCAGATCACCACCCCGCCCGAGCTCGGCGGCGGCGCAGAGACGATGCCGTAGCCGCGGTAGTTGCATTCCACCGGCTTCAACTCGCGCGTCTTGTACTGGTCGAGGTCGGCCTGCGTGAGGATGCCCTTGCCCGCCAGCGAGCTGGCGACGATGGCTGCACCCACCGGGCCTTTGTAGAACCCGTCTTCGCCTTTGTCGCTGATGAGCTTGAGCGTGGCGGCCAAGTCTTTCTGCACCAGCTTCTGGCCCGCTCCGATGGCCTCGCCGTTGTTCAGGAAGATCGCCGCCGTCGCCGCGTCCTTCCGGAAGTCGGCGGTGGCGGTGGCGAACAGGTCAGCGTCGCCCTGTTCCAGCACGAAACCGTCTTGCGCGTACCTGATGGCCGGAGCGATGAGCGCAGCGCGCTTCATCGTGCCGTAGCGTGCCAGCGCCAGCTCCAGGCCCGACACCGTGCCGGGCACCGCCACTGCCAGGTGGCCCGAGGTGCTCAGGCCCTTGATGACGTTGCCGGCCGCGTCGAGGTACATGTTGGCCGTGGCGGCGAGCGGTGCCTTCTCGCGGAAGTCGAGAAAGGTCTTGTGGCCATCCGCGAACTGGATCGTCATGAAGCCACCGCCACCGAGGTTGCCCGCGGCCGGGTAGACCACCGCCAGCGCATAGCCCACTGCCACGGCGGCGTCGATGGCGTTGCCGCCGTCTTTCAGCACGTCGACGCCCACGCGCGTGGCGAGGTGCTGGGCGGTGACGACCATGCCGTTCTCGGCAGCGACCGGTGCCACCGATGCCGCGTGCGTCGCGATGCAGGCCAGCCCGAGTGCGGCGGTGAGCAGGTGGCGTGAGTGAAGGTCGAATCGCATGGTGCTGGCTCCAATGTCAGTGGTCATTCTGAGAACAGGAAAAACATGTGCTTCACCGCAGAAGCCCTTCACCCCATCGGCGAAGCGTCGTACTCGCCGTGCAGCGCCCGCCAGACCCGTTGGCCTGTGAGCGGCATCTGCAAGCGTTCGGCCGCACTGCCCTGGCCGGCGTGGTCCAGCGCGTCGATCACCGCGTTCACGAGCGCCGGTGTGGCGCCGATGGTGCCGAGTTCGCCCACGCCCTTCACGCCGAGGAGGTTCGTCACGCAGGGCACGCGGGTGTCGAATGCGGTCTTGAAGAAGCTGCTGGCAATGTCGGCACGCGGCATCGCGTAGTCCTGGAAGCTCGCGGTCAGGATCTGCCCGCTGTCGCGGTCGTACACCACGGCCTCGCACATCGCCTGCCCCAGCCCCTGCACCACGCCGCCTTCGATCTGCCCCGACGCGATGGTCGGGCTGACGACACGGCCGATGTCGTTCACCGACGCATACGCCACCACCGCCACGTGGCCGGTGTCGGGGTCGACCTCGACCTCGCACACATGGCAGCCGTTCGGCCACGTCGGGCCACCGACGGCGCTGGTCGCGTCGATGAAGATGCGCTGGTCGGCCTGCTTGGCGGCCAGCTCGAACAGGCCGATGCCCACGTCGGTGCCGACCACCTTGAAACGGCCGGTCTCATAGGCGATGTCGGCGGGCGCCACTTCCAGCGCTTCACCGGCAAGCTGCTTGGCCAGATCAATGGTCTTGTCGGCTGCCACCTTGATGGCCGAGCCGCCGGCGAACAGCGAGCGCGAGCCGGCGCTGCCGAAACCGTTGATGCGGTCGGTGTCGCCCTGCAGCACGCGGATGCGCGACGGGTCCACGCCGAAGGTGTCGACCGCCAGCTGCACATAGCTCGTCGCGATGCCCTGGCCCATGGCCTGCGTGCCGGAGCCGATCTCGATGAAGCCATCGGCGGCCACGTTGACCGTGACGCGCTCTTCGAACACGTTGCCGCTGGTCCATTCGAGGAAGGTGGCAATGCCGCGCCCGCGCAGCAGGCCGCGCGCTTCGGTGGCCTGGCGGCGCGCATCGAAGCCGTTCCAATCGGCCAATTCCAGCCCCTGGTCGAGGATCTGCTCGAACGCGCCGCTGTCGTAGGTCTGGCCCATCGCGTTCTTGTAGGGCATTTGCGCCGCGCCGACCATGTTCCGGCGCCGCAGTTCAGCCGGGTCCAGGTTCAACTTGCGCGCTGCCGCGTCCATCAACCGTTCGATGATGTAGATGGCCTCGGGCCGGCCGGCGCCTCGGTAAGCGCCGGTGGTGGCGGTGTTCGTCATCACGGCGCTGAAGCGCAGGTCGATGGTCGCGATGTCGTAGATGCTGGTCGACACCCAGGGCCCGATCAACACCTGGATGGCAATGCCGGTGCCGGTGGCGTAGGCGCCCACGTTGGCGAGCGAGCGCACGCGCAGCGCCAGCACACGGCCGTTGGCGTCGAGCGCCAGTTCGGCGCGGCTGAGCACATCGCGCCCATGCACGGCCGAGATGAAGTCTTCGCCGCGGTCGGCCATCCAGCGCACCGGGCGCTTCAACTCGTTCGCGGCAAAGGCCACGACGATGTCTTCGGGGTGAATGCCGGTCTTCATGCCGAAGCCGCCGCCCACGTCGCCCACGACCACGCGCAGGTTCTCGGGCGTGAGGCCGGGGATCGACGCACACAGCGCACTGCGCACGCCGGTGGGCATCTGGCTGCTGATGCGCATGGTCAGGCGCGGGGCGGCCTTGCCATCGCCAACGCCCGGGCCATCGTCGAAGTACGCGACCGCGCTGCGCGGCTCCATCGGCGACGGCGCGAGGCGCTGGTTGACGATGTCGAGCGACACGGTGTGCGCCGCAGCGGCGAACGCAGCGGCCGTGGCCTCGGCGTTGCCGTGCCGCATCTCGGCGGCAATGTTGTCGGGCGCGGCGGCGCAGAGAACCGGTGCGCCGGGCTCGATGGCCTGGGCTGCATCGACCACCGCAGGCAGGTCTTCGAAGTCGACCAGCACCGCTTCGGCCGCGTCGCGTGCAGCGGTGCGCGATTCGGCCACCACGGCCACCACCGCCTCGCCGACGAACCGCACCGTGCCCACCGCCAGCGCGCAGCGCGGTGACGACACGGCCGGCGTGCCCCCCGGCCGCATGAAGCCGGCCGGCCCGCCCATCGGCTTCACGCCGGAAGCCTGCAGCGACGCGCCGGTGTACACCGCCAGCACGCCGGGCATGCCCATGGCGGCCGAGGTGTCGATGGCGCCGATGCGCGCGTGCGCGTACGGTGAGCGAAGGAAGGTGATGTAGGTTTGCCCGAGCAAGGGCACGTTGTCGGTGAACTGGCCCTGGCCCGTCAGCAGGGCGGCGTCTTCAACGCGTTGCACGGCACGGCCGCTGCCGAAGCGGGCAGCATCACTCATCATGTTCATGGGGTGGTTCTCGGTGGTGTCACGAAAGTGTTTCGCATCGTAGCGGCGCGTGCCGACTTGTGCCGGCTTGTGCCGGCGGTGCGCGCACCGGGTTCAGGGCGGCTCAGATCAACTTGCCAATCAGCATGCCGACGAACGCGATGGCCATGCTGCTGGCGAGCGGAATGAAGAACTCGCGGCCGAACAGCCGAAAGCGGAAGTCGCCCGGCAGCTTGCCCAGGCCCAGCTTCTCAAGCCACGGGCGCAGGCCGCTGAAGACCAGCAATGCCAGAAACACGATCACGAGCCATCGGATCACGAGGGCTCCCTCGATGCCAGCCAGCGGCTCACAGTGTGTGCGTCCGGTCGCCGCTCGCAAAGCCGAGCGGCGCCTGCGTGAATGCGGGGTCGCAGTTCTTTGCCAGGCCGATCACCTTGAACAGCTCGCCCATCTCGTGCTCGGTCAGCAGCTTCTGGGTGTTGGCGGTCGTCTTGATGTCGGCACCTTCGAGCAGCGCCATCACGCCGCAGTTCATCAGGAAGTGCGCCTGCGTCGTGTAGCCCAGCACGTCCAGCCCGGCGTTCTGCGCGGCGAGGGCCATGCCGGTGAAGTTGACGTGGGCGGTGATGTCTTTCGCCCCCACATCGGCGAGCGGGTCGGTGTCGGCCTGGTGCGCACGGTGGCACATCAGCGTGCCGCCGGTGCGCTGCGGGTGGTAGTACTCGGCGGCGGGGAAGCCGTAGTCGATGAAGAACGCGGCGCCGCGTGTCAGCCGGTCGGCCAGGGTCGCGATGAAGGCTTCGGCCTGCAGGTGGGTCTCGACCGTGCTGCCGGGCGCGAACGGGCCGTCGTGCGGCGGGCGCAGGTCGGTGGCGCGGTCAGCCCAGTGCAAGGCCCGGCCAAGCGCGGCCGAGGCGTCGTCGGCCACCGCCACGCCGCGCTCGAACCACTGCGCGCCGCCGAAGTGCAGCAACTGCACCGGCATCGCGTCGAGCACCTCGTTGCCAACGATCACGCCCTGCATCGCGTCGGGCAGCGCATCGGCCCATTGCACCCGGGCGCCGAAGCGCTGCAAGCGCTCGCGCTGGCATTCGCGCAGCGCGCCCGAGAGGTCGACGATGGTGTAGCGCTCGACGGGGTGGGCGGCCCCAACCTGATCACCGAGCGCATCGAGCGCATCGAGCAACTGCGCGGCCAGTGCGCCCGAGCCGGCGCCGAACTCCCACACCTCGCGCGTGGCGCTGGCAGCCAGTGCCTGCGCCACCTGCCGCGCCAGCGCCTTGCCGAAAAGCGGCGACAGCTCGGGCGCGGTGACGAAGTCGCTGCCCGAACCCGGCAGGCTGCCGAACTGCCTGCTGCCGCGCGCGTAGTAGCCCAGGCCGGGGGCGTACAGGGCGGTCGCCATGAAGCGGTCGAACGGCAGCCAGCCGCCGTTTCGCGCGATGGCCGCTTTGATGAGTCGAGAGAGGGGCAAAAGGGGCGCCGATACACTCGCGGCTTCTGTGGATTGCATCGAAAGCATTGTAGAAACCATGTCGTCCCGCCCTGTCGTTCTGGTCACCGGCGCCGCCAAGCGGGTGGGCCGCAGCATCGCGCTCGATCTGGCCGCGCACGGCTTCGACGTGGCGCTGCACTACCGAAGCAACGAGGCCGACGCACTCGCCACCCTGGCCGAGTTGCGCGCCCTCGGCGCCCAGGCCCACGCTTTCCAGGCCGACCTGGCCGACGAGCCCGCGTGCCGTGCGCTGGTGCCCGCTGTCGCTGCCCACTTCAAGCGGCTCGACGCCGTCGTGAACAACGCCTCGACCTTCGAGTACGACAAGCCGGCCAGCTTCGGCATGGCCGCGATGGAGCTGCACTTTCGCGCCAACACCGCCCCCGCCATCCTGCTGGCGCAGGCGCTGCATGACCACCTCGAAGGCTGCGCCGAGGTCGGTTGCGTGGTCAACCTGCTCGACCAGAAGCTCTGGAACCCGAACCCCGATTACTTCTCGTACACGCTGTCGAAGGCGGCGCTGCAGGCAGCCACCGTCATGCTGGCGCAGGCGCTCGCGCCGCAGGTGCGGGTGTGCGGCGTGGCACCCGGCGTCACGCTCGTGTCGGGCCCGATGAGCGAGGCGCAGTTCGAGGCCGCGCACAAGTTGACGCCGCTCGCGCGCTCGTCCACGCCCGACGACATTGCGCGCAGCGTGCGCTTCCTGATCGAGTCGCCGGCCATTACCGGCACCACGCTGCTGGTCGACGGTGGCCAGCACCTCACTGGCCAGCCGCGCGACGTGCTCTACCTTGCCCAACAGAACTGACCCCTACCGAAACGCCACCATGCAAAGCCTGCTCAGCCACCCCAGCCTGATGGATTGCCGGCGTCTGTTCCTGCGCGACTACGACCTGTCGATGAACATCGGCGTGCACGCGTTCGAGAAGACCGGCGAACAGCGCGTGGTCATCAACGTCGACCTGTACATCCCGCTTGCCCAGTCCACGCCGAAGGCCGACGACCTGGCCGAGGTTGTCGACTATGACTTCATTCGCCGCAGCATCAAGGAGCGCGTGGCTCGCGGCCACATTCACCTTCAGGAAACGCTGTGCGACGACGTGCTGGCGTTGATGCTCGCGCACCCCAAGGTGCGCGCGGCGCGCGTGTCCACCGACAAGCCCGACGTGTACCCCGACTGCGCTTCAGTGGGCTGCGAGGTGTTCGGCATGAAGGAGGCCGTGTGAGTGCCGTTCTCGAACAGCCGGTGAATGAGCCGGTGAAGCCGAGGTTGTCGGTCGAACTGGCGAAGCTCTCCAAGCGCCTGCACCGGCAAGTGGGCCAGGCCATCGTCGACTTCAACATGATCGAAGAGGGCGACAAGGTCATGGTGTGCGTGTCGGGCGGGAAAGACAGCTACGCCCTGCTCGACCTGCTGATCAGCCTGCGTGCGCGCGCGCCGATCCACTTCGACATCGTGGCCGTCAACCTCGACCAGAAACAGCCCGGCTTCCCTGAGCACGTGCTGCCCGACTACCTGGCCAGGACCGGCGTCGAATTCCACATCGAGAACCAGGACACCTACTCGATCGTCAAGCGTGTGATCGAAGAAGGCAAGACGATGTGCAGCTTGTGCTCGCGGCTGCGGCGCGGCATTCTCTACCGCGTGGCGGGCGAACTGGGCGCCACCAAGATCGCACTCGGTCACCACCGTGACGACATGTTGCAAACCCTTTTCATGAACATGTTCTTCGGCGCCAAGCTGAAAGGCATGCCGGCCAAGCTGGTCAGCGACGACGGCAGGAACATCGTGATCCGCCCGCTGGCATATGTGGACGAACACGATCTGGAACGCTGGGCGGTGCACAAGGCGTTCCCGATCATTCCGTGCACCCTGTGCGGCAGCCAGGAGAACCTGCAGCGCGTGCAGACCAAACGCATGCTGCGTGACTGGGAACGCGAGCACCCGGGCAGGGTCGACAACATGTTCAAGGCCATGAGCCACATCGTCCCTTCGCACCTGATGGACCGGAACCTCTACCCATTCACCACACTCAGAGCCACAGGCGTGGCGCAGGCCGACGGTGACCGCGCCTTCGATGACGACGAGGCGTGCGCCCCGCCGCCCCCTGCAACCATCACCGTGCACCCGAGGCACTAACGTCGAGCGGTGGGCTGAGCGACGGTCGTATCGGTCGTATCGGTCGCATCGGTCGCATCGGTCGATTCGTGATTCGTGATTCGTGATTCGTGAGGAGATCTTCATGTCCAGAGCCATCCGCCTTGCCGCCCTTGCCGCCGCCACCGCCGCCACCTTGCTGGCCACCGGGTGCGCGTCGTTCAACCAGCTCAACAATGAAGTCTCGACCTTCGGGGCGTGGCCGGCGCAGCGCGCGCCGACCACGTATGTGTTCGAGCGCCTGCCCTCGCAGGCCGGCCACCCCGAGCGCCAGCAGCAGCTCGAAGACGCTGCGCGCGGCGCGGTTGAGGCGGCAGGCTTCAAGCCCGCCGCCGACCCCGCGCAGGCCGATGTCACCATGCAACTGGCCGCGCACGTGTCCCTCAACGACCCTTGGTTCTACAACGATCCGTTTCCCTGGCGCGGCAGCCTGCGTTTCGGCGCCGGTTGGGGCCAGAGCCGCTGGGGCCGCAGTGGCTGGGGCACCGGGTTCGGGTTCGGGTATGGCGTCGACAGCGTCACCGCCTTCGAGCGCGAAGTGGCTGTGTTGATCCGCGACCGCAAGACCGGTGAATTGCTCTACGAGGCCCGCGCCAGCAACAACGGCTCATCGACCAGCATCAACGCGCTGCTGCCCGCGATGTTCCGCGCCGCGATGCAGGGCTTCCCGGCCACCGGGCCGAACCCGCGCAACGTGGTGGTGCAGGTGTCGGTGAAGTAGTTCGCTGACACGCGGGCCGGCGAACTGCCGCTGTGGACGGCGGATTCAACTGGGTAACGCAACGAGACTTGCTTCGCATCACCTTGGCCTCAGGCAGACATCTGGAAATCGACGCGCACGAGTCCGCATTCAACCCTGCGGAGGCTGGCGATCCCTCCACAGGGTTCGTGCGAGCAGAGACTTCGCGGGGCCCCTCGATGGTCTCGATCAGGCTGGTGGGGTGTTCTGTGCAGCGAAGTCAAAGGGGGAGGCCAGGCGAAGCCCAGCCGGAGGACATTCGCGGAACAGAGCGCCCTGCCGGCCTGATGTCGCTCGACGGGAGCGCGGCTGTATCAGCTGCCCGCCATCAACAGCCTCAACTGCCCGCCGCCACGAGTGCCCGCAAGTCGCCTTCCCACCCGGCCAGCTTCGCCACCGCATGGCGCCGCTGGGCCGGCGTCATGCTGTTGTGCAAGC
Source organism: Rhizobacter sp. (assembly GCA_025350965.1). Classification (GTDB taxonomy): domain Bacteria; phylum Pseudomonadota; class Gammaproteobacteria; order Burkholderiales; family Burkholderiaceae_C; genus LMDS01. The sequence goes on along the minus strand of JANXWV010000023.1, from coordinate 7,696 downwards.
TCGCCGCGAAGCTGCAATTGAACTCGTTCAGGTGCTCGGCATAGCGCCGATAGGGCTCGCGCGGTGAACGCTCCATCTGGTCGGCCTGGCTGCGCAGGGCCGCCAGCAAGGGCTCGCGGGCTGCCCCGTCGCCGTTGAACTGGCGCAGCATCGCCAGGGTCGATTGCTGGCGCATCTGGCGCTCGGCGAACCAGGCTTCGGGGTCGAACGGCGAGCGCGGCAGGGTGTCGGCAATGCGCACGCGCTGGGCATCGGTGAGCTTGCCGTAGAAGGTCTCGGCCCGCTCGATCGTGCGCTTCAAGGTGCGCTCGGCGCGCTTGCGCAAGTCGGGTTGCAGGAAGTCGTCGCGGAACTCGTCGTTGGCCTTCGCATAACGCCGCTCCAAGTGCTGGATCTGCTGCGGCGTGAGTGTGGGCACCAGCTCGGCAGCGGCCGGCAGCGCACGCTCCCAGGCGGTGCGGGCGCGCTTGATTGCCTCGCCCTGCCACTCGCAGGCACGTGCGGGCGTGGTGTCGGCGGCCAGCTCGGCCTGGGCGCGCGCCAGCTGCGCGGCGTAGTCAGGCAACTGGGTGCGGCGGTGCCACGCGAACCATTGTTTCAGCGCCTCCCGCACGCGCGGTGTCTGGTCGCCGTTGAAATCGACATAGCCATCGAGCCACCAATAAGCCAGGTCGGGCGCCTGCGAATAGCCGATGCGCAGGGCGCTGCACGCGCCGAGCGCGGCGCACAGCGCCGCGATAATCAGTGCTCTGAACAAGGGCTGCGAACGGGCAACAAGCATGGCACTCGATATCGTCATCATGGCGGCGGGCAAGGGCACCCGCATGAAGTCGGCACTGCCCAAGGTACTGCACAAGCTTGCCGGGCGCAGCCTATTGCAGCATGTTCTGCAAACCGCGTCGCGCCTGGGGGCAGACGGCATCGTCACCGTGACGGGCCACGGTGCCGATGAAGTCGAGGCGGCGGCCACCGCGCCGAACCTGCGCTTCGTGCGCCAGATGCCGCAACTCGGCACCGGCCACGCGTTGCAGCAGGCCGCACCGTTCCTGCACGCCAGCGGCACCACGCTCATCCTCAACGGCGACGTGCCGCTGATCGAGGCCGACACCGCGCGCGCGCTGGTCGAGGCCTGCGGCGGCGAGCGCCTGGCACTGCTGACCATTCACCTGGCCGATCCGACCGGCTACGGCCGCATCCTGCGTGGCGACCCGGCCGGCCGTTCCGCCACCGAAGGCGGTCGCGTGCACGGCATTCGCGAGCACAGGGACGCCACGCTCATCGAGCGCAACATCCGCGAGGTCTACACCGGCGTGATGGCCGCACCCACCGCGCACCTGAAACGCTGGCTCGCGGCGCTGACCAACGACAACAGCCAGGGCGAGTACTACCTGACCGACGTGGTCGCGATGGCCGTGGCCGAAGGCCTGCCCGTCGTCACCGCGCACCCGCAAGGCGACACCGAGGTGCTCGGCGTGAACAGCCCCGTGCAACTGGCCGACCTGGAGCGCCGCCTGCAGCGCCGCCAGGCCGATGCGCTGATGGACGCCGGCGTGCGCCTGGCTGACCCGGCCCGCTTCGACCTGCGCGGCGAGCTGGTCTGCGGCCAGGACGTCGAGATCGATGTCAACTGCGTCTTCGAAGGCCGCGTGACGCTGGGCGACTTTGTTCGCATCGGCGCGAACTGCGTGATCCGCAATGCCGTGATCGCGGCGCGCGCGACCATCCACCCGTTCACCCACATCGACGGCGAAGCGCTGGGCGTGAGCGTCGGCGAAGGTGCGCTGGTCGGCCCGTTCGCGCGCCTGCGGCCCGGCGCGCAGTTGGGGCCGGACGTTCACATCGGCAACTTCGTCGAGGTGAAGAACTCGACGCTTGCGCGCGGCGCCAAGGCCAACCACCTCGCCTACCTGGGCGACGCCACCGTGGGCGAGCGCGTGAACTACGGCGCCGGCAGCATCACCGCCAACTACGACGGCGCCAACAAGCACCGCACTTTGATCGGCGCCGACGTGCACGTGGGCAGCAACTGCGTGCTCGTCGCACCCGTCACGCTGGGCAAAGGCGCCACCATCGGCGGCGGGTCGACGATCAGCAAGGACGCGCCGGCCGGGCAACTGACGGTGGCGCGCGGCAAGCAGGTGTCGCTGGCGGGGTGGAAGCGGCCGGTGAAGAAGGGCTGACTCGGCTCGCCCGATCAACCGAACCTGAACTTGCTCGCTTCAAGGTACTCTTCAAGCAACTCCATTCCGATCCATCTTCTCCCCAGACGCTCAGCAACGGCACCTGCAGTATTTGAGCCGGCGAATGGGTCGATGACCAGGTCGCCTTCGTCCGTCAACAGCTTGATAAAGAACTCGGGCAGTGTGGGCGGGAAGCGGGCGGGATGAATCTTGATCCCCCGCTCTTTGCAGCGAACGGTATACGGATCATTGGCCGAGTTGTTGCCGGCGATGAGCATGTCATTGGCAGTCCGCTCTTCCAGCACGTTGGAAGGTATCGACCCGCCCGACTCAATCTTGTTGAATGAGGATGTGATGTTGTGCCCGGACGGGCGCACCGTTGCCTTGAGCCCCTTCTTCGCGAGTCGAAGCATGTCTGCGCTGTAGGGGTTCAGCACCTTGCGGTTGTCGGCCTTCGGGAATGGCGTCTTGGACAACCACCAAACATGCTCGACCGAATCTTTGATGCGAACCCGCCGCACCGTGACCCACTCTGCAGGAACAGGCATCTTGGCCGGGTTGTACCAATAGCACTCTTGCGCAAGATGGAAGCCAAGTTCTTCGACCAGCGCGATCATCAATTTGTAGTGGTAAAGCGAGCGCGTCGGAGAGCCGGGATTCCAACTGCCGCCGATGTTCAAGACGAAGCTGCCGTCGTCTGCCAAAACACGATGAATCTCACGCGCAAAAGGCAAGAACCATTCAACGTAGTCTGCTTTGCTGACGTTGCCGTAGGCTTTCTTGAAGTGGAGCGCATACGGCGGCGAAGTGAACGCCAAGTTGACAGAGGCGTCAGGCATCGCTTTCAAGAGTTCGGCTGAGTCACCCACAAAGGCTGCACCGGCTGCTGTTTCGTAGAACGGCTCCTGGCACGGCAGCAAAGTCTTGGCGTGAGCTTGCGTCGGCGCGAACAGGCTGGGCTGCGGAACGTCAAGGACTGTGTTCATAGGGTGTGCGTTGAGGTGCTTGCGTATCATGCAATTCACCGATTGTACTCACAAATACAGTGTCAACGTCAACCAATTTATCGCAAGCAATCGATCCAACTGACTGGATCAGTCAAGCCGAGGCTTCTCGCATCCGCGGGGTGTCTCGTCAAGCGATCGCAAAGCTGGTGAGCAATGGTCGCTTGCGAACACTTGAAGTTGGCGGAAGAGCGCTTGTGGCTCGAGCCGATGTGCAGACGTTCGAGCCCAACCCGGCGGGGCGGCCCAGGGGCATATCTCGTGAGTGACAAAGATGTCGAGCTGATCCGTGAGCTGATGGCGAAATGCTCTTTCGACGAGCGTGCGGCACTTTTCCGCGAGCTGCGCGCCGCGCACCAGATTCACGAGTTTGAAGCTGTCATCGGAGCACCTGCTGAGATGATTTTGGAGGCGGTTCACCGGGCTCCCGAGCTGACACGGCGAATGCTTCGCGGCGTCATTGCCGACGCTTCGTTCCGGACCTATGTTGTCCCCGTCATAGCAGGCTCCGGTTGGCGTGACGTGACACCCGTTGGCAACTTTGCTTTTGACTACAAGATGGACGATGGTTCTGGGCCAGTCGGAGTCCAAGTGAAACTGCAGCGCAGCGTTCGGGGCTCACCAGTCGTCCGAGACGGAAAACGGTACGGCTTTGACGGCGAGGTCTTTCTCACCGAGACGCAACGGTCTCGGACTGGAACCGACGGTGCGGACAGGATGACGCGGCCCTACCGATACGGCGAATTTGATGTTCTCGCGGTGTCGATGCAACCATCCACGGGCAGATGGGATCGATTTTTCTACACACTTGGTCGCTGGCTTCTGCCGGGCAAACGAGCCGACGAGTTGGCAACGTTGCAGCCCGTGTCGAAAGTGTCAAATTCATTCTGGACCGACGATTTCATCGTTGCGGCACGGTGGTTGAGATCGGAAGATGATGGCAAGCGAATCGGAACTACGGTGCCAGAACTCGTCAGCCGACCCTCAAAGCGGAAGAAGTGAATCTATCTGACAGGCTGGGGCCTACCGAGACCAAGACGTCCGAAAAGGCGACCTTCAAAGGTCGAGCACCAGCCGCTCCGACTTGCAGCCCGACACGCACACCATCATCACGGTGTTCGACGCGCGCTCGGCGCTGCTCAGCACCGAATCACGGTGGTCCGGCGTGCCCTCGAGAACGCGGGTTTCGCAGGTGCCGCACACGCCTTCTTCGCAGCTGTGGTCCACATCGACACCACCTTCGATCAGCGTGGCAAGCAACGACTTCGCGGGTGTGATCGTGAACGTGCGGCCCGACTTGCCGAGCACGGCGGTGTAGCTGGTGCGCGCCTCGTTGGAAGCCTCGACCGCGACCGCCGCGAAGCGTTCGATGTGCGCGTTCGCGTAGCCCAGTTCGGTGCAGGCGCGCTCGAAGGCGTCGAGCATCACGGCCGGGCCGCAGGCGTAGTAGTGCGTGCTGCCGCTCGGCTGAGCCGGGCGTTCGGCGAGCAGGGCGCGCAGGTCGGGCGGCGCGCCGCGTTCGGCGTCGAAGTGCCAGTGCACCTTGACGCCCAGCGCCTCGATCCGGTCGATGAACGCCGCGCTCTGGCGCGAGCGGGCGAAGTAGAGCAGCTCCATCGAGCGGCCGAGTGAGGCGAGGCGCCTGACCATGCTCAGGATCGGCGTGATGCCGATGCCGCCGGCCACCAGCACGCTGTGGCCGGCGTCTTCGTGCAGCCTGAAGTTGTTGCGCGGCGCGGCGATGGGGATCGTCATGCCCACGCGCAGCTGCTCGTGCACGCAGCGCGAGCCGCCACGGCTGGCGCGGTCGCGCAGCACGCCCACCACGTAGCGGCCCACGTCGTCGGCCGAGTTCAGCAGCGAGTAGTTGCGCACCATGCCGTTGGGCAGGTGCAGGTCGATGTGCGAGCCGGCGTCGAAGCGCGGGAACACCGCGCCGGGCGCCGGCAGCAGCTCGATGCTGATGACGTCGTCGGCCTCGAAGCGGATGGTCTTGACGAGGGCGGTGAGCGTGTCGGCCATGGCGTGTCTCGTGAGTGTGGCTTCCGGCCTCAGGCCGCGGCCTTCACGGCCGGCGCCTGGCTTTCGAGCTGCTCCTTCGCCAGCTTGCGCAGGTGCCGGCGCAGGCGCGTGAGGCCGATGTCGTGCTGGTACAGGTGCTCGTGCTGGTTGGCATCGGGCTCCATGAACTCGAGCATCGTGCGGTCTTGTTCCAGCACCTGCCAGTGGCGCGCTTCCAGCCGGTTGCGGTACAGAAAGCGCCAGGTGTCGCGCAGCCAGCCCGAGACCTTGCGGCAGCGCCAGTGGAACGCGGCGGTCATGCGGGCTCCATTCCGATCAACCCCGATCGGCGTGTAACTCGCCACGATGCCGAAGCTGCCGCCGGGCCCGCCGGTCTTCGGGTACGGGATCTCCAGCCGCATCCAGTGCCAGCCGGTCGAGGCCCATTCGGTCCAGTCGAAGTTGACGCCGCGCTGGCCCACCTTCTCGAACACGAAGCCGGTGTCGGTGTCGCGGATCTGGAACTGAGCGCTGCTGTCGCCCTCGGCCATCGAGTGGCTCTGCTTGTGCAGGAAGGTGCCGTGCATCGGGTCCATCACGTTGTCGAGCACGTAGCGGTAGTCGCCTTTCCACTCGGTGTAGCAGACGAACGACGAGTACTCGCCGCCCGCCAGCTGCTCGGGCAGTTGCAGCGGCGGCGGGGCGTCGATGTTCACATCCGAGTTGAACAGGAAGATCGCACCTGCGGCCTCCTGCACGCGGAACGACAGCGCCGCGCGCGAGCCTTCGAGCTTGCAGCCGGGGCTGCCCGGCACCTTGGTGACCGTGCCGTCGCAGCGCACCTCCACGCCGTGGTACGGGCAGGCCAGCCGGTCGCCGAGCACCACGCCCTGCGAGAGCGGCGCACCGCGGTGCGGGCAATGGTCTTCGAGCGCATGCAGCGTGCCGGCGGCGTCGCGCCACAGCGCGATCTTCTTGCCCAGGCGGCGCAGCGAGACCGGCCGCTCCTTCACGAAGCCCGATGGGCACAGCGGGTACCAAAGGTTCTTCAGGCCGACGTCGAGTGCGGCGTCGACCGGGTTCGCGGCAACGGGTTGGATGGCGATGGTGCTCATGGTGCGGGCTCCTGTGCTTCGGTTGGCGTCGGCTGGCGTCGGCTGGCGTCAGTTGGCGTCAATCGGCGAGCCGCGCCATCAGCGCGGCGAACGAGGCCTCGGTCCACGGCGCGCCGTTCTCGCACGCCGGGCCGGTGGCGTTGAGCCGCGCCACCAGGTCGGGCAACTCGGTCACGCCCGAGCCGAAGGCGCGCTCGATGGCGTCGCCGAGCAGGTCTTCGTACGGCGTGGGCGCGCGCTGGCGCGCCTGGTGCGGGTCGAGGTAGCGGGCGTCGGTGGGTGTCATGAGGTGGTCTTCCTGTCGGTGATGAACTGGCCCTTCGGCCCTTCCACATTCTTCTGCCGTCGCGTGTGGCCGTCCAGCCCGCCGTCGATGGCCCATTCGGCGAACACCGTGGGGCCGGGCTCGAACTCGCGCGGCTGCCAGTCGGCCGTGAGCTGGTCTTCGTCGGCGCAGTACTCGATCAGCGCGCCGGCGGGGCACTTGAAGTACCAGAAGTACGCCGACGAGATCGGGTGCCGGCCCGGGCCGAGCTGCGTGTCCCAACCGCAGCGCGAGATGTGCAACCCGCCGCCGAACACCTCGTGGATGTCGCGCACCGTGAACGCCACATGGTTCAGCGCCGCATCGGCTGCCGGGCGCTGCAGCAGGAACAGATCGTGGTGCCCGCCGTCGACCGCACAGCGCAGGAACGCGCCGCGCCCGGGGTAATGGTCGGACGCGACGAAGCCGAAGCGCTCCACATAGAAGCGCTCGCACGCCGCCACGTCCTTCACGAAGAACACCACGTGGCCCACCTCGATCGGCGTGGCCCGTTCGTAGGCGGGGCTGGGCGCGTTGATGCGGCCCTTGTGCTGCCAGGTGTTGAAGCCGGCCGAGGCGATGTTCAGTTCGCGCTTCTGCGTCACCTGGAAGCGAATCGTCAGGCCGTTCGGGTCGATGCATCGGCCTTCGCTGTTCAGGTGCGGTGCGATGCGGTCGAGGTCGGCCTGGTTCGCGACGCCCCACACCACCTCGCGCAGCGTCGGGCCGGCTTCGAGTGCGGGTGGCAGGCCAAGTTGATTCATGTGCGCCACGACGACGCGGCAGCCGTTCAACGTTTCGAAGACGAGTTGATCGCTGGCTTCTTCGGCGAGGGCCAAGCCCCAGTCGAGGAAGAAGCGTTTGCAGGTGGCGAGGTCGTCCACGCCGTAGGTGATCTGGTCGATGCCGAGGATGCTCATGATGGTGTCAGTCCTGTTTGCCGTCTTTGGAAGCGCCGTCCCAGCCGCGCGCCGTGATGTCGAAGACCACGCCGTTCGGGTCCTTGTACTTCACTTCATAAAAAACCGTTTTGTCCTTGTCGGGAATTTCGCCCATCCACCAGCGTGCGCCGGCGGCCTCGGCCTGTGCGCA
>JANXWV010000092.1 GCA_025350965.1 Rhizobacter sp. | reverse complement strand
TTGGCTGCGTTGCTGGCGGCCGATACGCATCCGCTGATCACGCCGCGGGTGAAGAAGTACCTCACCGCCACCAACGGTTTCGACGATGCGGCCTGGCGCGCGTGGCAGATCCACTGGTTCACCACGGGCCTGCAGGCGCTGGAACAGCGCCTGACTAGCGAACCCGGCACCGGCACCTTCTGCCATGGCGACACCCCAACGGTTGCCGACATTTGCCTGGCCAGCATCATCGCGGTGATGCGCATCTTCAAAATCGAGGTGCCCGGCATCCCGACCGTGATGCGCGTGATGGCGTCCTGCGAACAGCTCGATGCCTTCGCCGCAGCAGACCCGAGCCGTCAGGTCGGCGCGCCGCAAGCCTGACGGTCGCGGCGCGATTGTTCTCGATCACGAGTCACCCCCAGCTAAGGAGGCTGGCCATGCCCACGCCGGGCGCGCACCGTCAGGCTGACTGGGTTGGTGCGTGGTCGCCGGCGGCAACCGCGTTGAGAATCGGCCAGCAGTTTCTGCGCCGCCGCCACGGCCTTGTCGTGAAGACCAGTCATCGTCTTCTGCACCAGAACGAGTAGCGCTATCCAAATCTCGGTTCAACTTCGCGCGACAACACTGGAACACAGGAACGCCTGCTTTGCGTCTGCCAATAGGGTGCGGCCAATGTCAGCAGAGGGTCGCAAGGCGAAGTTCGCCGTCCCCACGACTGATCAACTTCGCCGATTGGGGCAAAGCGGCCTGTCCGACCCAGGGAGCGGCAATACGGCAGGCGGTAGATGCCGGTGTGCGCACGCGGCTGACGCCGTTGGTGTTCAAGGTGGCACGCCGTGGGTTGCGGCGTTGACGGGGGCGACGTCAGCCCATCGTGACCCGGTCGCGCCCGCCGTGCTTTGAAGCGTAAAGCGCAGCGTCGGCGCGCGCGATCAACGCGGCTGCGTCGTCGCCCGGCTGCATGGCTGCCACGCCGCCGGAGATGGTCACGGTGAGGAGCACGTCTTGAGTTGCACGGTTGCGAACCTTCATCGCCTTGGTGCGAATGCGCACCGTCTCGGCGATCTTCGCGCCATCGATCAGCGAGCACTTGGGCAGCACGATGGCGAACTCTTCACCGCCGTAGCGCGCCGCGCCGTGCAACGGGTTCTGCACCGATAAGCGCAGGATCTCGCCCAGGCCCTTGATGACACGGTCGCCCATGACGTGGCCATGCGTGTCGTTGACCTTCTTGAAGTGGTCGATGTCGAGCATCACGAGGCAATGCGACTCGCCTTCGGCAATCGGCTCGGCCAACAGCGCGTCGAGCCGCATCTCGAAGCCCTTGCGGTTCAATACACCGGTCAGTGGGTCGACCAGGGCTTCGCCGAGTGCGCGGTCCAGGTCGTTGCGCAGCCTGGCGATTTCGCTCTGGCTTGCGACAACCTGGTGCCGCAGCGCTTCGGCCGAACTCTTCATCTCCGCCGTGCCGGCGAGCGCTTCGCTCAAATGAGGCGTCAGCCGGGAAATGTCGTTCGACTGCAAGGCGGCAGAAAGATCGGAGAGTTGCGCGCCGAACGTGCCGGCCTGGTTGCCGGCGCGGGTGGCTGACTGAACCACGCCGTTCATGACCCGCTGCAGGTCGGTGCTGATCTGCTGCATGGCCGCCTCGGCCGGTGGGGCGATGTGATCCGCGTACAGCTTGGCAACGGCGTCATCGCCGAGGCTGGGTTGATCGGCCAACAGGCCATCCACCGCCGCCTGGAGCTTCGGGTTGATGCCGGCGGCATATTCGTACCAAAGCGTGAAGCAAAGCGGGTTCAGCGCGGCATCGTGCTTGCCCATGTGGCCGAGTGCAACGCGCAGGATCTCGGCACTGCGCGCTTTGGGTTCGTTGTATCGCATGGTGTGTGGTACTGGGTGGACTGCGGCCAGGGCCTGACTCGGTGCAATGGGAAACGCCCGCCAGCTTACTGGCCGATTCGTCCCACGTGCGTCCTGAGATCGGCACTTTTCCATGACTGCTTGAGCCCTTGTTGGTGCCGACCGGCCGGCCCAGTGGGCCGCATCCGATGCGGGGGCTGCATCACGGGCCGAGTTGCCGCCACATGAAGCTGATCTCCAGCGCTTGCAGGTGGGCGGCCTGAGCGTTGTCGGCAGCGCCACCGTGGCCGCCTTCGATGTTCTCGTAATACAGCACCGGGCTTCCGAACTCCATCAGCCGGGCCGCCATCTTGCGAGCGTGCCCGGGGTGCACCCGGTCGTCGCGGGTCGAGGTGGTGAACAGCACAGTGGGGTAAGTGACGCCTGCGCGCGCGTTCTGGTAGGGGCTGTAGCGGCTGATGAAAGCCCAGTCGGCCGCGAGGTCGGGGTCTCCGAATTCGGCCATCCACGAGGCCCCGGCCAGCAGCTGGTGGTAGCGGCGCATGTCAAGCAGCGGCACGCCACACACCACCGCGTTGAACAGGTCGGGGCGCTGTATGAGCGTGGCGCCGACCAGCAGGCCGCCGTTGCTGGCACCTTCGATGCCCAGGTGCTTCGGGCTGGTGATGCGGCGGCGGATCAGGTCTTCGGCGACGGCGATGAAGTCGTCGTAGCTGCGCTGCTTGTTCTCGCGCGTGGCGGCCTGGTGCCAGGCCGGGCCGAACTCGCCACCCCCTCGGATGTTGGCCACCACGAAAGCACCGCCGCGCGCCACCCAGGCGCCGCCGTAGGCCGTGCTGTACCAGGGGTTGAGCGCGATCTCGAAGCCGCCGTAGCCGTACATCAGCACCGGCGTGCTGCCGTCGGCCGGCGCGGCCTCGTTGCGGCCGCGCGGCCAGACCACGAAGTAGGGCACCCGCGTGCCGTCGGCGCTGGTGGCGAACAGCTGTTGCACTGTCATGCCGGTGGCGTCGAACATCGCGGGCAAGGCCTTCAGCGGCTCGCGCTCGTCGGTGCCGGTGCGAGCCAGCCACTGCGACTCGGGCGTCAGGAAGTCGGCGTAGCTCAGCAGGTAGTGTTCCGCCAGCGGGTCGACGGCCAGCATCGGGTCGCCCAGGCCGCCCGCACTCAGCGTGCCGGGGAAGGGCGCTGCGACCTCGCGGCGTTCGAAACCACCTGCGCTTCGCTGCCACTCTTCGAGCCGGCTCGCCACGTTGTCGAGCACATTCACGATGACGCGGCTGCGGGTGGTCGTGAACCCCTTCAGCGAGCGGGTCGCGGTGGGCTCGAACAGCACGTCGAAGCGCCGCTCGCCACGCAGATAGGCGGCTGCATCGGCGGCCAGCAACGAGCCGCGCGGGTAGGTTCGGTCGGTGGTGACAAGGTCGCTGCGCAACTCCAGCAGCAGCGTGTCGTCGCGGCCGGAGGCGCTGTTCCAGAAGGTGGCCCCGGCGTCGCTGGGCACGTCGAACGGGAGCAGCGCCGTCCCTGGCGTCGCTTGTGACCCTTGCGCCGCTTGTGTCCCTTGCGTCCCTTGTGTCCCTTGCGTCCCTTGCGTCCCTTGCAAGAGGAAGCTGCGCTGGTTGTAGAAGTCCAGGCCGCGCGAGAACAGGGTGCGCTCGAAACCGGGTGTGCGGTACACGGCAACGCCCACCGAGACGTCGCTGGCCTCGCCTTCGAACACCGTGGTCGCCGCAGTCAGTGGCGTGCCCCGCTGCCAGCGTTTGATGACGCGCGCATAGCCCGACGTGGTGAGCGTGCCGGGGCCGAAGTCGGTTGCGACGTAAAGCGTGTCGGCATCGATCCAGCTGACTTCCGACTTCGCCTCTGGCAGCGCGAAACCGCCATCGACGAAGCGTTTGGTGGCCGTGTCGAACTCACGCACCACGGTCGCGTCGGCGCCACCGCGCGACAGCATCACGAGGCAGCGTGTGTACGCTGGTGCCAGACTTTTGGCGCCGGCCCAGACCCAGTTCTCACCCTCGGCTGCGGCGAGCGCGTCGAGGTCGAGCACGGTCTCCCATGCGGGCTGCGCGCGGCGGTATTCAGCCAGTGACGTGCGGCGCCACAAGCCGCGCTTGTGGGTGTCGTCGCGCCACAGGTTGTAGAAGAAGTCGCCCCGCCGCGTGATCGCCGGGATGCGGTCTTTCGAGTTCAGCGCACCCAGCAGCAAGGCGCGGGTCGGCGCGTATTCGGGCCGCGCACGCAGCAACGTTTCCGATTCGGCGTTCCGTGCACGAACCCATTCGAGCGCGCGTTCGCCCTGCACCTCTTCGAGCCAGAGGTAAGGGTCATCGGCTGAGTCAGGTGCGGCGGCGTGGGCTGCCGAGGGTATCGAAAGCATGAGACAAAGTCCGAAGTGGATGAAGCGTCGAATGGCCACCCCGCGTCACGCCAGAAGAGGCAGTGTTTCCGGGTGCCGCTGCATGTAGGCCCGCGCATACGAGCACAGCGGCGAGACCTTCCACCCGTTGGCTTGCGCATGGTCGAGCGCGGCCTGCACCAGGGCAGCGGCGATGCCGCGCCCTTCGAGGTGGGGCGGCACACCGGTGTGGGTGATGGCCATCACGTTGCCCTGAAGCAGGTAGTCGGCCTCGCAGTGCACACCCTCGACGCTGGCCTGGAAGCGGCCTTGATCGGGCAGGTGTTCGATGTGAATGGGTGCGGGCATTCGTTCAACTGCCATTCAAGCGTTGCAGCGTGATCTCGACCGAGTGTTCGCCGTTCCCCAGCCACGCCGTTCCGTCCTGCACCGTGAGCTGCAGTTGCATGCTGCGCTGGGCGAGTTGCGCCAGGGCCTGGCTCTGTGCGGCCTCGACCTGCCAGACGTCGATGTTCGAAGCGCGAGTGATCTTGCTGGCAATGCCGGCCCACCAGATTGGCGTGCTGTGGCTGAAGCTCACGACTGTCACGCGGTCGGCGCGGCCGCTGGCCTTCATCAGGCGCTTGTCGTCAGGCTGGCCGATCTCGACCCAGTGGATGATCCGGCCGGTCAGGTCTTTGTGCCAGAGCTCGGGTTCGTCCGGGTCCCACAGGCCCTTCGCGAACTCGAGCGTGCCGTGGTCGGTGTCGGCGGGCAAGTGCAGCGCCATGGCCAGCAGCCGCACCATCATGCGTTCATCGGTCTCCGACGGGTGGCGCGCGATCGTCACCGCGTGGTTGACATAGACATGGCGGTCCATGTCGGCAATTTGAATGTTGGCTTTGAAGATGGTGGCTTTGAGTGCCATGGTCGCCCGTCAGAACTGGCCCGGTGAGGAAAGCGCGATTAGAACAGAGGCCCCTGAAAGCGAGTCAACGCAGCGCGACCCGGCGCGACAATGCAGGCCCATCGCCCGACCCGGACCGCAGCATGAGCATGAAGAAGACCGACCTCGCCAAGAACATGGTTGCCAAGATCGACGGAAAGATGCGCGGCGCCGGAGCGCCGGGCCGCTTTGCCAAGGGCGCCGCCGAGGTGGTGGACAAGCGTGAGCGGCGCCGCCTCGACGCCGCCGCCGGGTTGGTGCCGTTCGCCTGCAAGCTGCCGGCCGAACTGGTGACGCGCCTTGCCGAGCGCAGCGCTGCGCACGCCGGCGGGGTCAACGGGCTCGTCGCCGAACTTCTGCGCGGCGCGCTTGCCTGAGCGCTGAAGCCCTCAGGCCTTGCGGCCGCGGCGCACGTAGCCGCCGATGAGGAACAACGCGCCGAACATCATCGCCGCGGTCGAGGGCTCGGGCACGGCCGACAGCGACACCGCGTCGAGCGAGCCGCCCAGCGAGTCGTTCGCGCCGGCGGCGCGGAAGGTCAGGGTGTCGCGCCCGGTGCCGAGCACGGTGTAGCTGAAGCTGTGCCAATCGTGTTGCGACAGTCGGGTGCCGTCGGCGGTGACGCTGCCCAGCAGCGTGCCGTCCCACAACACCTCGATCGGGTTGCTCGCCGCGCCCACGCCGGCGCGGGCCGAGTACGCGAACGAGACGGTGTATTCGGCTCCGCGAACCGTGTTCACCATCTGCGCCATAGCGCTGTTACTGTAGGAGTCGAGCTCGACATAGTTCAAGCCGTCGAAGGCGCGCCCGGCAACGTTGTCGCGCAGTTCGATGCCCGAGCCGGAAACCGTTTGCCAGCCTGCGAAGTGGTCGTAGACGTTCCAGCTGCCGTTGGCTTGTGCTTGGGCTTCGAAGCTGCCGTTGACGAGCAGGTTGGTGGCAGCGTGCGCACCCGTGACTGCGGTGCAGGCAGCGAACAGGGCGGTGGTGATGAAGCGCTTCATGGCGGGTCCTTGGAGGGGGTCTGTGCGATGAAAGTGACTGTCCCATGAGCTGCGGGGAAACCCGTGTGACCGGTTGCACGAGATGTCGATCAAGGCATGTGGTGCACTTCACGCCGAAGGGGCGTGGGGCGGTGTCGCGTTGAATCCATCACGCGGCAGGGCATCATCGGGAATGCGCGGGCCCACTGGCCCGCAGGAGTTGGCCGATGGCTCGTTCACCTGCTTCCGAGTTCGACCTTCTCATCATCGGTGCCGGCAGTGCCGGTGTGCGCACGGCCCGCATGGCGGCGCAGCGCGGTGCGCGCGTGGCAGTGGCCGAAGATGCGCCGCTCGGCGGCACCTGCGTCAACCTCGGCTGCATTCCGAAGAAGCTCTACAGCTTCGCGGCCCACTACGCCGAGGCCTTCGAAGAGTCGCATGGCTTCGGCTGGTCGGCGGCCAGGCCCACACTCGACTGGGCCCTGCTCAAGGCCAACCGTGCGCGCGAGATCACCCGGCTCAACGGCGTGTACGACCAACTGCTCGCGGGCGCCGGCGTGACCGTGCTGCGCGGGCGTGCGCACGTGGTGGCGCCCGGGCTGGTCGAGGTTGCCGGTGTTGACGGCACCGCGCGCTACGCCACCCGCCACCTCGCCATTGCCACCGGCGGCTGGCCTGTGGTGCCGCCGGTGCCGGGGTGTGAACTGGCGATCACGTCGAACGAAATTTTCGACCTGGCCGAGTTTCCGAAGCACCTGGTCGTGGTCGGCGGCGGCTACATCGCGTGCGAGTTCGCGTCGATCTTCCGCGGCTTGGGTGCGCAGGTCACCCAGCTTTACCGAGGCGAGCAGGTGCTGCGGGGTTTCGACGACGAGGTGCGCCACTTTCTCGCGGCCGAGGTGCGCAAGAAGGGCGTCGACCTGCGCCTAGGCGCCGACGTGGCGGGCATTGCGCGGCTGCCGAGCGGGCGTCTGCAAGTCACCCTGCGCGACGCCGCCGTGCTGGAAGCCGACAGCGTTCTCTACGCCACCGGCCGCGCCCCCAACACGGCCGGCCTGGGCCTGGCGCAGGTGGGCGTGGCACTGGCGCCGAGCGGTGCCGTCATCGTCGACGAGCGCTTTCGCACCAACGTGCCGGGCATCCACGCGCTGGGCGACGTGATCGACCGTGTGCAACTGACGCCGGTGGCCTTGGCCGAGGCGATGGCGCTGGTCGACCACCTGTTCGGCAACAGTCGCCGCTCGGTCGACTACGAACTGATCCCGACGGCGGTGTTCACCCACCCGAGTGTGGGCACCATCGGCCTGGCCGAGCACGAGGCGCGCGCGCGCTTCGGCAAGGTGCGCACCTACCGCAGCGAGTTCAAGGCGCTGCGCCATACGCTGTCGGGCAACACCGAGCGCACGCTGATGAAGCTGGTGGTCGACGAAGCCACCGACCGCGTCGTGGGCCTTCACATGGTCGGCGCCGATGCCGGCGAAACCGTGCAGGGCTTCGCCGTGGCCATGAAGGCCGGTGCGACCAAGGCGCAGTTCGACGCGACCATCGGCATCCACCCGACCGCCGCTGAAGAGTTCGTGACCATGCGCGAGCCAGTGGCATGATGCGCGCCACCTGACCTGCCCTGCCAACTTCGAGTGACCCCACGATGCGCCCGATGACCCGTTTTTTGATCCTCGCTGCCATGCTTGCAGGCGCGGCCGTGCAGGGGGCAGACAAGCCCAAGGAGGCGGCGTTCGGCAAGGGCAAAGGCGCAGGCGCCTTCTTGAACCGCGAGCAGCTGCGCGGCTGCCTCAACCAGCAGTCACGCAACGCGCAGCAGGACGCCGAGCTCGTCAGGGAGCAGGCCACGCTGGCCGCCACGGAAGCCGAGATCGCGCGCGTCGGGAATGCATTGAAAGGGCAGCTGCCCGAGCTCGACCGCAGCAACGCCGACGCCGTGAGCGCCTACAACGCGCAGGCCGCCGCGCGCGACAAGCTGATCGACGACTACGAGGCCCGCGTGACCCAGTTCAACACCCGGGTGGAGGCCGCCAAGGCCGACCGCGAGGCCTTTGCCAAGACCTGCGACAACCGCCGCTACTTCGAGGACGACGAGACCGCGATCAAGAAAGGGCGTTGACGCGGGCCGGGGCTCGCGCGGGGGGCGCACTCCTAGAATCGCGGCCTCTCTTGCTCCGAGGCGTTCATGTCCATTGCCGACCAAGCCCCCACGACCACCGCCGCCGATGCGCTGGTCAGGGTTGCCACAAGCAACCCGCTGCTTCAACCCTGGAACACGCCCTACGGGCTGCCGCCGTTCGCACAGGTTCGGCCCGAGCACTTCGAGCCCGCGTTCCACGCCTCGATGGCCGAACACCTGACTGAGGTCGACGCCATCGGCGACAGCACCAAGCCGCCCACGTTCGACAACACCGTCGCCGCGCTCGACCGCAGCGGCCGTTGGCTCGATCGGGTGGCCGGACTGTTCTACGGCCTGACGTCGAGCGCCACGTCGCCGGCCTTGCAGGCGGTGCAAACGCTCGTCGCGCCGCAGCTGGCCGAGCACACGAGCACGGTGCACATGCACCAGGGTGTGTTCGCCCGCATCGACAGCCTGCACGAGCGGCGCGCTGCCCTCGGGCTCACACCAGAGCAGGTGCGCGTGCTCGAGCGCTTCCACCTCGACTTCGTTCGCGCCGGGGCCCGGCTCGGCTGCAGCCAACAGCACCGCTACGCCCGGATCATGAGCCGCCTCGCCGAACTGACCACGCGTTTCGGACAGAACGTGCTGGCCGATGAAAGCGCCTTTCGTCTCGTGCTGCGCAACGCCGATGACGAGCTCGGCCTGCCCGAGTTCGTGCGTGCCAGTGCCCGCCAAGCTGCGCTCGACGCCGGCGTGACCGACGGCCCGGTGATCACCTTGTCGCGCTCGTTGATCGTGCCGTTCCTGACGTTTTCGCAGCGGCGCGACCTGCGCGAGAAGGCGTGGCGCGCCTGGGTCGGCCGGGGCGAACACGACGGTCCGAACGACAACCGCGAAGTGGCGCGCGAGATCCTGCAGCTCCGTAACGAACAAGCCCGCCTGCACGGCCACGCCAGCTATGCCGACTACGCACTGTCCGACACGATGGCGCAGCGACAGTCGGCGGTGAAGGCATTGCTCGATCAGGTCTGGGAGCCGGCCAAGGCGCGCGCTGCCGAAGAGCGCGAAGCCCTGCAGGCGATGGCGCTCTCTGACGGTGACCACGCGCCCATCGAAGCCTGGGACTGGCGCTACTACGCCGAGAAGGTGCGCCAGGTTCGCTACGAGCTCGACGAGGCTTCGGTCAAGCCGTACTTTCCGCTCGAGCGCATGGTCGAGGCGGCCTTCGATTGCGCGCAGCAGCTGTTCGGCCTGAGCTTCATTCTGCAACCGCACGTTGCGGCCTACCACCCGGACGTGAAGGTCTACGAGGTGCGCGGCGCCGACGACCAGATGGTCGGCGTGTTCCTGCACGACAACTTCGCGCGCGCCGGCAAGCGCAGCGGCGCCTGGATGAGCGCGCTTCGCGACCAGTCGCGCAGCGGTGCGCAGGCGGTGCTGCCGATCATCGTCAACAACAACAACTTCGCGAAGGGCGCACCGGGTGAAGCCACGCTGCTGAGCTTCGACGATGCCACTACGCTGTTCCACGAGTTCGGTCACGGCCTTCACGGGCTGCTGTCTGACGTCACCTATGAGCGGGTGGCAGGAACGCAGGTGCTGCGTGACTTCGTCGAACTGCCGTCGCAGATCTTCGAGCACTGGCTGGAGGAGCCCGAGGTGCTCAAGCGCCACGCGCGCCACCACCTGACAGACGAGCCGATTCCCGATGCGCTGATCGCCAGGTTGCACGCGGCGCGCCTGTTCAACCAGGGTTACGAGACGCTGCGTTACACCGCGTCGGCGCTGGTCGACATGGCGGCGCATGCACTCACCGACGCGCAGGTGCCCGACATCAACACCTTCGAGCGTGCCGAGCTGGAGCGCCTGGGCGCGCCGGCCGATGTGGGCATGAACCACCGGCTTGTGCATTTCCAGCACCTCTTCGCCGGCTCGGGCTATGCGGCGGGCTACTACGTGTACCTGTGGGCTGAAGTGCTCGATGCGGATGGCTTCGATGCCTTTACCGAAGCCGGGGGCGCGTTCGACCCCGCGGTTGCCGCCCGGCTGCGCAAGTTCATCTACAGCACCGGCAATTCCCTGGAGCCGGGCGCTGCGTTCAAGGCCTTTCGGGGCCGCGAGCCGACCGTCGGACCCATGCTTCGCAAGCGTGGGCTGGTCGGTCAGGGAGCCTGAGAAGATGCGCCGTCAGCCCAGCGGGAAGCGCTGCTCGAGGGCGCGAACAAACTCCTTGAGCTTGACGGGCTTGGTCCAGTAGTCGTCGAAGCCGGCTTCGCGAGCGCGCGCGATGTCTTCGGGCATCGCGTTTGCCGACAGGGCGATGCACGGCGTGTGCGCCGTGGCGCTGGACGCGCGCAGGCGGCGCAGCACCTCGAAGCCATCAAAGTCTGGCAGCTGCATGTCGATCAGGATCAGGTCGGGCTGCAGGCTCGCCGCGCGCGCCACGCCAGCGGTGCCCGTGAGCTCGGACATGATGCGCATGCCCTGCACACCGCGCACCAGCTCTTCGACCAGCAGCACATTGACCTCGTTGTCTTCGATGTACAGCAACTGGGCCGAGCGCACCGGGCCGCTTTGGGGCGCGGGCGTGGCGGCCGGCGCCGCGTTCACGGTGGCCTGCGCAGCTCGTGCGGGCAAGTCGACTTCGAACGTGGTGCCCCGGCCCGGCTCGCTGGTCACGTTGATGCGGCCTTGCATGCCCTCGACCAGCGCTTTCACGATGGTCAGGCCGATGCCGGAACCGTCGATGCCTTCACCGTCCACGCCCAGGCGGTTGAACGGCTCGAACAGCTGGGCGAGCTGGTCGGCGCGCATGCCGCGGCCGCTGTCTCGCACCCGCAGCAGCACGCGCCCGGGCTCGGTGCCAGGCAGGGTGTCGACCACCACCTCGCCGTCGCGCCGGTTGTACTTGATCGCATTCGTCAACAGGTTCAGCAGCACCTGGCGCAGCCGTGTCGGGTCGGCGTGGGCGGTGCCGGCGAGCGGGCCGGCGCGCAGGTGCACCCGGTGCTCGGCCGCGAGCTGTTGAACCAGGGGCAGGGCCTCGCGCACCGCAGCCGCCAAGGCCACCGGTTTCGGGTCGAGCTTGAGGGTGCCGGCCTCCAGGCTCGACAGGTCGAGCAGGTCGTCGATCAGCGCCAGCAGGTGTTCGCCCGCGGCGCGGATGTGCCCCAGCTTGTCCAGCGAGCCGGGCGTTGCCGAAGAGCGCGCTTCGAGCTGCAGCAGCTGCGTGAACCCGAGCACGGCGTTCAGCGGCGTGCGGAGTTCATGGCTGACCCGCGACAGAAGGTGCGTCTTGGCGATGTTGTCGCGCGCCGACAGTGCGGCCTGCTGGCGCGCCAGTTCGGCGCTCTTCGCTTCGGTCACGTCCCAGTTCACGCCGACGCGCTTGACCGGCTGGCCCTGTTCGTCGCGTAGCAGGATCGAACGCGACGCGAGCCAGCGGTAGCTGCCGTCGGGCAGGCGGACGCGGAACTCGTACGCGCTCGGCCCGTTGTTGCCGTGCCGGCCCGCGAATGCGTCGACCACCCGACCCAGGTCGTCAGGGTGGACGAGTGCAAGCCGTTCCTCGCGGTTCAGCGCCATGCTGCGCGGTGCCAGGTTGCGCAGGTGGAACATCTGGTCGTCCCACACGGCAGGCGTTCCGTCGTCGGTCGTCTCCCAGGTGCCGATGCCGGCACTGCGAGCGATCAGTGCGGAGCGTGCGCTAGCCGCATGCAGCGCCGTGGCGGCGGCGTGGCGATCGGTCACGTCCATCGCGATGCCGAACAGGCGCCGGCGGTTTCCTTCGGCGCCGGTGTCGGTGTTTGTGTCGGCCCGCTCCAGGCTGGCGCGCAGCACGACCCAGCGTGGGCTGCCGTCGCGCCGGCGAATTCGGAACTCGATCTCGAAATCGCCCAGCCCAGCGCGCAGGTAGGCCAGCGTCGCGTGTCGCACGCGGTCGGCATCGTCGTGCGCCACGCAGCGTTGCAGCCAGTCGCGCCAGAGTGGGGCGGGCTCGCCGACCATGTCGAACAGTTCGAACATCTGTGCGTTCCACTCGACGTCGTTCGTGCCCGGCGTGGTGGTCCACAGGCCCATGCGGCCGGCAGCGGCAGCGGCTTCGAGCCGGTGTGTCAGTTGTTCGGCGCGGCGCGATTGGCGAACTCTGTCGGTCATGTCGAGCGACACGCCGACGAAGCCGATCAGCGCCCCGGCGGGGCTGCGTTGCGCGACGCGCCGCGTGAGCAGGTTGCGCCAGCTGCCGTCGGTCGACCGGTATCGGCTTTCCACGTCGACTGGAGCGTCGCTGGCGGCGGCCTCGGCGGCATTCGCAAGAATGCGAGGCAGGTCGTCGGGGTGGGTCAGGGCGCGGATCTCGGCGAGCGAGAGCCCCTCGCGGCGCAGCGGCAAGCCCAGCACGTCATAGCCCCGCTCGTTGTAGTGCAGCCGGTCGCTCGCCAGGTCGTGGTGCCAGACGATCACGTTGCCCATGTCGACCGCCAGCTTGAGCTGGGCTGCCGCACTGTCGAGCGTGCGCGCGAGTTCGTGCGCCTCGGTGTCGTCCATCATGATGCCGATGGCGCGTTCGGGCAGGCCGTCGGCGCCGGTCTTGATCTCCCACTGCGAATGAATCCAGCGCAGGCTCCCATCCGGGCGCAGAACGCGATAGCGCTGCGAATATCGGCCGGCCGGGCGCAGGGTGCCGAGCGGCGTCATGGCCTTGACGTCGTCGGGGTGGACGTGTTTGAGGGCTTCGCCGTAATCGGGTGTTTCGTCGGAGGCGGGCAGGCCCCAGAAGGCGAACACATGGCGGTCCCAGTGGCCCTTGCCGGAGCGGACGTCGCGCTCCCAGACACCGAGGCGGCCGAATTCCTGCGCGGTCTCGAGCAGGTCGGCGAGGTGTCGGGCCTGGGCCTCGAAGCCCATTTGCACCGTGATGTCGTTTAAGGTCCACAAGCGCTCGCCGTGCGGGGATTCGGCCACACGCGCGCGCACCCACAGATCGTTGCCACCGGCGCCGCGAAGGCGAAGCTTGCTGTCAGCCTCGGCGCCGGCGGGTGTGCTCGCCTCTGGGCCTTCGGAGCGCTGGGCGGGCCGATGGCGGGCCAGCGTCGCGCAGGCACCGAGGCGGTGTTCGCCCGTCGCTTGATCGAACGCCGGGTTCGACCAGACGACCTCGCCGCCGCCGTCGAGGAGCACGAGCAGGTCGTGCGTCTGGGCCAGCCACGCTGCCAGCAGCGGGGCGGGCAAGGGCGTCGATTCGGAGGCTTCGGGAAGGTCGCTCATGGGGGCCAGCGGAGTTTATCCGCCGGCCCCACCCCCGGCTTTCAGGCGCTTGCCACCTGCAGCACCAGTTTGCCGAAATTCTCACCGTTGAAGAGCTTCAGCAGGGTTTCGGGGAAGGTGTCCAGCCCCGTGACCACGTCCTCCTTGCTCTTCATCCGCCCGTCCTTCAGGTAGCCCGCCATCTCGGCAACGGCGAGGTGGTAACGGTCGGCGTAGTCGAACACCACGATGCCTTCCATGCGCGCGCGGTTCACCAGCAGCGACAGGTAGTTGGCCGGCCCCTTCACGGGCGTGGTGTTGTTGTACTGGCTGATGGCGCCGCAGACGATGATGCGGGCCTTGCGGTTGATGCGCGTGAGAACCGCGTCGAGGATGTCGCCGCCGACGTTGTCGAAGTAGATGTCCACGCCCTTCGGGCAATGCGCTTTCAGGCCGGCCTTCACATCGCCGGCCTTGTAGTCGATGCACGCATCGAAGCCCAGTTCCTTGACCACCCATTCGCACTTGGCCGGGCCGCCGGCGATGCCGACCACGCGGCAGCCCTTGATCTTCGCGAGCTGGCCGACCGTCTGCCCCACGGCACCGGCCGCGCCTGACACCACGACGGTCTCGCCGGCTTGCGGCATGCCCACGTCCATCAGGCCGAAGTAGCCGGTCATGCCGGGCATGCCCAGCACGTTGAGCCACTGCGTCTGCGTTCCCAGGCGCAGGTCGATCTTGAACACGCCGGCGCGTTTGAGGTCGGTGCCGGGCACGAGGCAGTATTCCTGCGTACCGGGCGAGCAGCCGACCACGTCGCCCACCGCAAAGGCCGGGCTTTTCGAGGCGATCACCTCGCCGATGCCGCCGGCGCGCATGACCTCGCCAATGCCCACGGGCGGGATGTAGCTCTTGCCTTCGTTCATCCAGCCGCGCATCGCCGGGTCGAGCGAGATGGCCAGTGTCTTGATCAGCACGCCTTCGTCGTCGGGCGCGTTGACGGGCTCGCTCGTGAAGCTCCAGCCTTCGCGGGTGGGCAGGCCGTTCGGCCGGGCGGCGAGGCGGATCTGGTGGTTGGTGAGGTCGGCGATCGTGGTCATGAGCGGTGTCTCCGTTGTTGGCGATGCAGGGGTCAGCCAATGATCTTAGGCGCGGCTGAGCGGGGCGCAAGTCACGCGCGCGACGCCGCCTTTCGGAAACGGCAGGCGTAAAAAAACCGCGGGGTTGCCGCGGTTCTTGGTCAGGGCTTGCGCCCTGGGTTTACAGCGGCTTGATGTTCGCTGCTTGCAGGCCCTTCTGGCCTTGCTTGACTTCGAATTCGACGCGCTGGTTTTCGAGCAGTGTCTTGAAGCCAGAGCCCTGGATGTCACGGAAGTGGGCGAACAGGTCAGCGCCGCCCGCGTCTTGAGCGATGAAGCCGAAGCCCTTGCTCTCGTTGAACCACTTCACGGTGCCGGTTTGGGTCGTCATTTGAAAATATCCTATCGATAACAAATATGCGCCGCACATGCGGCCGCATGCAGCAACACTCAAGAAACGATCTGGGGATTTCTAACGGTGCCCGCCGCGAGACCCGCGACAGGTAGGGAGGAAGAATCTCGAACAACCACTGTCTTGCGCATAACTGTGGGCTGGAATGTACACGATATGCGGGCCGGCCCACCCGACACTCACCGCATGGCCTTCGACGGCGTTGGTCGCGGGCTTGCCAGACAATCGCACTCCGCTTGCCGCAAGGAGCTTGTTCAATGACCGCCGACACTCACGCCCCGAGCGCTTCGCCCGACTGGAAGCTCGACGGCGTGCGCGTCGTGGCCGCCAACCAGCTCGACGCCAACACAGCGCAAACGCCCGGCATGGACCGCAAGGCCGCGATCAACTTCGCGCGCGTTGGCGCGCAGAAGCTGTGGGCCGGCACGGTGCACATCCATGCGAATGCGAAGACCGGCGCGCACCACCACGGCCCGCTCGAGAGCGTGATCTACGTCGTGAAGGGCCGTGCCCGCATGCGCTGGGGCAACGCGCTCGAGTTCACCGCCGAAGCCGGGCCGGGTGACTTCATCTATGTGCCGCCGTTCGTTCCGCACCAGGAGATCAACGCCAGCGCCACCGAAGTGCTCGAATGCGTGCTCTGCCGAAGCGACGGCGAGGCCGTGGCGGTGAACCTCGACATCGAGCCGGTCGAGAAGCCCGAGGCGGTGCGCTGGGTCGACCCGACGCACCCAGCCTGACTGTGTGAGTCAAGGAAGCTGCGATGCGCGCGTGGACCGTTGACGCCGACGACATCCGCGTCGAAGAAGACTTCGACGAGTCGCTGCTGCATCGCACGCCCGAGATCGACAGCTTTCTCGCGCCCGACCGCGACGACAAGTTCATCGTCATCGGCACCAAGGGCTTCGGCAAGACCCTGCTGCTCAAGGCCAAGCGCATTCTTTACCAGCGCGAAGGCAAGGCCGCGTGCCTGCCGCACGGCAACCTGCTCGACAAGCCCATCGGCGACAAGATCTTCGGTCGCGAGAGCCTGGCGTTCTTCGCTGCTGCGCCGTTGCCGTGGGCCAAGGTGTGGCTCGCGGCCATTGCGCTGGCGGTTCTCAAGCACGCCGGCGAGACCGAGGGGCTGAAGGTCAGCCCCAAGCTGGGCGGGCTGATACGCGATACGAACCTGCACGGCGTCATCGACCACTTCGTGCGCCTGCTCGACCTGACGCCGAGCGAACTGCAGCGCTGTGCGACCGACACCGACGGCCACCTCGTGCCGCGCCTGCGTGCGCTGAAGACCCCGGTCACGATCTTCATCGACGGCATCGACGAGTACTTCAGCAAGCACGTCGAAGACGTTGCCGTGAGCCCGAGCGTCACCGGCGAACTGTCGCCCGACATCTGGTACTTCTCGCAGCTCGGCCTGGTCGAGGTCGCGTATCAATTGCGGCGCATCAACCACCACCTCAAGGTGTTCGCGGCGATCCGCAAAGAGGCGTATGCGCGGCTGCCGCAGCGCACGGCGATGGCGCAGCAGTACCGCGGCAGCGCGGTCGACATCGTCTACTCGCCGCAGAGCCTGCGCGAGATTTTCGTCAACAACGTGCGCCTGGTGAAGGCTGATCGCATGGTGCTGAAGGAGCGGGTGCGCACCAACCCGCTCGAAGCCTTCCTCGGCCGCACCTGCGTGACCGACCCGTACACGCATGAAGAGGAAGACGCGCTCGAATATGTGTGCCGCCATACCCTGCTGCGCCCGCGCGACCTGATGACCATCGGCGAGCGCCTGGCCGCGCTGCGGCCCGACGAGCGCCGCAACGAGCACCGCATGAAAGAGGCGGTGAACGGCGCCGCGACCGAGATCGCCCACGAGTACCTGGCCGAAATCGCGCCCTACCTCGGCCAGATCGACCTCGACCAGTTGCTGCAGCGCCTGCCCGGGCACATCCTCACCCGCCACGAGGTGCGGGCGCTTGCGGACGAGCACAGCAGCGGCGAGTACGTGTTCAGCGCGCTCTACCGCGTCGGCCTGCTCGGCTATGTGCAGCACGACCGGGTGCGCGGCGAATGGCGGCAGCGGTTCCTCCGCCCCGGCGAGGCCACGTTCGAGGCCGACGGCGTGCTGCCCGCCGCGTCGCACTACCTCGTGCACCCGGTGCTGTCGGACGTGATCGGGCGCGTCAACCCGGCGTACCTGGCGCGCACCGACCGCGCCAACGTGGTCGGCTACGACCGGCCCTGGCGCGAGACCGCAAGCGCCGACTTCGCGCTGCACGAGCGGCCGTGCTGCGTGCTCAAGGCCGACGTGCACGGCTTCGGCAACCTGATGCGCGCGGGCACCGACGCGCCGGTGCGCAAGGCGCTGGACGACGCGGTGCGGCAGTGGGCGCCGCGCACGGCCATCACCGAAACAGGTGGCGCCGATGCCGCGCTGATCGCCGACGATGATCCGATCGCATTGGCGCAAATGGCACGCCACATGATCGACGACGTGTACCGATCAACGGGTCAGCCGCGCCTGCGCGTGGCGCTGCACTACGGCGTGGTGCAGACGCGCCAGCGTGACGGCGACCTGGCGCAGGTGATCGCCGGTGGCGACGCGATACTGCTGGTGAGTCGCGTCGAGCCCGTGGTCGAGCCAGGGCAGATCTGGGCTACCGACGAGTTCCGGCAGCAGTTGCAGGAGCGGCCCTCACTGTGGCGCACGGTGCCGGTTGCAGGGCCCGGTGCCGAAGACAGATTCAACGTGAAGAAGCCGGGCGCTGCCGAGCCCGACCTGTGGGTTCGCCTTTACCGGCTGGAATTTTGACCATGAAGTTATCCGTGCTCGATCAATCGGTTTCCGTGGCCGGCAGCAGCGAAGACGCCGCCATCCGCGACACGCTCGACCTGGCGCAGCACTGCGAGCGCCTGGGTTATTCGCGCTTCTGGGTCAGCGAGCACCACGGGCTGCCGACCATCATCGGCAGTGCGCCCGAGATCCTGATGGCGGCCATCGCCGCACGCACCACGCGCATCCGCATCGGCAGTGCGGGCGTGATGCTGCCGCACTACAGCGCGCTCAAGGTGGCCGAGCAGTTCCGCGTGCTCGAAGCGCTGGCGCCGGGCCGCATCGACCTCGGCGTGGGCCGTGCGCCGGGGGGTGACATGCGCACCGCGCGGGCCTTGAACCCGAACGCGCACGCGGCCGCAGACGACTTCCCCGAGCAGGTGAACGACCTGCGTGAGTGGACTTCGCCGGCCGCCTTGCATCACGGCATCACCGCCCACCCGCGCGGGCCGCATGCGCCGGAGATCTGGATCCTCGGCAGCTCGAACTACGGTGCACAGTTGGCCGCGCACTTCGGCCTGCCGTACGCTTATGCGTACTTCTTCGTCGATGGCCAGGGTGCCGACGAAGCGCTGGCGCTTTTCCGCCGGCTCTACAAGCCGAGTGCGCGCCACCCAACGCCGAACGCGACGGTTTGCGTGTGGGCGCTGGCCGCCGACACGCGCGACGAAGCACTGCACCACGCGCTCGGCCGCGAACGCTGGCGCGTGGACCGTGCGCGCGGTGTGCTCGGGCCGTTGCAGTCGCCCGACGTGATCGCGGCGCGCGGCTTTAGCGCGGAAGAATGGCCGACCGTCGAAGCGATGCGCGCCAAGGCCTTCGTCGGCACCGGTGCCGAGGTCGGCGCACAGCTGCGCGCACTAGCCGTCGAACTGCAACTCGACGAGATCGTCGTCAACACCTGGGCTCACGACCCGGCTGCGCGGCGCAGCTCATATGCGCTGCTGGCGCGCGAGTTCGCTCTGGTGGAGGCGTAGGCCATGCAACTCATCGACTTCGAATTGCGCGGCGAATACATCACGCTCGATGCGCTGCTCAAGGCCACCGGCCTGGCGCCCAGCGGCGGCGTGGCCAAGATGATGGTGGCCGACGGCCGGGTGCAGGTCGACGGGCAGGACGAGTTGCGCAAGACCTGCAAGATCCGCGCGGGGCAGGTCGTGAGCCTGCACGGCGTGCGCATCAGCGTGGCGGGGCCGCAAACATAGCCTCGGCCGTCCCGCGGCGCGCGGCGCGCAGGGTCAGGGCTTGGCGCCCAGCCGCGCCAGCTCAAACCCCGCCGCGATGTGCTCCACGTACATCGTGATGCCCTTCGCGCGTGCCTTCTCGAAAGCATCGCGGGCCAGCTCGGGCTGCTGCCGGTTCAACTGGAACTGCCCGATGTAGAACCAGGCTTCGGCCAGCGCCAGCTCGCGGTCGTCGCCCTGCTTGCGGTCGACCTGCGCGAGCACCTGCTGCGGGCTCAGCGCGCCGGCCAGCATGGCCAGGGCCGGGCGCGGCCAGGGGCCGGCGGGGTCTTGCAGCGCCAGGGCCTGCATATCGGCCGGCAGGGGCTTGCCAAGGCGTTGCAGCGTCCAGGCCCACCACACACCCGCATACAGCTTCTCGGTGGGCTCCTTGCGGTCGGCCACGGCCTTGGCGAAGTCGTCTGCGGCCTGCTCCAGCTTGCCTTCGTAAAAGCGTGCATGGCCGCGGCGGTAGTAGGCGTCGAAGGCGGGCTGACCGAGTGAGAGCGCCTTGCCGAAGTCGCTGGCGGCTTCGGCGAACCGGCCGTTCGTCCAGGCCAGGTTGCCGTGGCATTGCCAGGTGCCGGCCAGCGATGGAGCCTGCTTCAGCGCGTCGTCGGCATCCTTCTGGCCTTCGGCGGCACGGCCGATGTTGGCCAGCGCTTCGGCCCGCGCGCACAGCGCGGCAGCCAGGTCCTCGCCGGTGAGCTGGCTGTTCGCCAGGGCCTGGGTGGTGCGGTCGACGACGGCCTGCGAGCGTGCGGTCAGCGTCTCTTGCAGGGTCTTGCGGCCGATGCCGAGGAAGCCGCCGTCCTTCACTTGGCTGCGCGCCACCGTCATCGTGCCGCCCACCAGCCGGTCGAGCTTGCGCACGTCGTCGAGCAAGCGGGCCACGTCCTTCGCGGGCACGGCGGGCGCCAGCGGCTCGAACTGCAGCGCCATGCGCGACACGTTGCCGCGAAAGCTGTGCGCGACCTCGGCATTGAACTGCCCGTTGGCGACGCGCTGCGCGCTCGGCTCGACCAAGCCGCTGACGCCGGCCGGCCATTGCACTTCTGCGCTGTAGATCACCGTGGTCGGGAACGACGGCAGCACCAGCGGCCAGTTGCGCGCCACCGCCGGCGGGTTCACGACCGAGCCCTGCAGGTTGGTCGGCACGAAGCGCATCGTCCACGCGCCGTTGGCCTCGGTGGCCAGGCTCGGAACCTTGTATTTCGCGCGCACGGTGATGCGGTTCTGGTCGACCTCGTCGGCGATCTCCGGTGTGCCGACGAGCGTGGCGCCGGGGTAGCGCCGGTCGGGACCGGTGAGCAGCGCGCGCTTCAGCCGCTCGGGGTCGAAGCGCGCGAGCGTCATGCGCATCTGCTCGGCCTGCAGGCCGACGAAGCGCTGTTGCAGGTCGAACTCGGCCTCGCCGCCGAACGCGGGAAGGCGGAAGGTTTCGCTCAACTCGCTGCGGAACAGGTCGCGCCGGTTCGGTGATTGCACGGTGGTCAGGGCCGTCACCTCGCGCGCATCGACGACCAGGACACTCGCGTCTTCCAGGCCTTGGCCCATGCGATCGAGCGGGCCGCGCTGGCCCAGGCGCGTCGGGTCGAGGTAGTAGTCGCGGCCGTCGATGCGGGCCTGCACCACCGCGTGGTCGAACGCAAGCGGCGAGGCCAGCATGCCGCTCGGCCGCTGCGGTGCACCGAGCGACGCCAGCACCGCGCGCGCCGGGATGCCCAGCGACTGCAGCATGCGCATCAGCAGGAACGACTTGTCCTTGCAGTCGCCATAGCGGTTGCGCAGCACCTCGGCCGGCGAATGTGGGCGGTGCGAGCTTTCACCGAGCGAGACCGAGTAATAGCGGATCTCGGCCTGCACCCACTGCAGCGCGGCCGAGGCTTGTTCGCCGCGCGAGGGCAGGCGCAGCAGGCGCTGGATCACTGGCACCAGTTCGTTGGGCAGCGGCTCGTCGGGCGGGAACAGGCCATCGGCCCAACGCGACACCTCGCCCCAGTCGGCGAACTCGCTGAATTGCAGCCAACGCAGCGGCGTGAAGCTGCGCGGCATCAGCGGTTCGAGCTCCACACCGGGCACGTCGCGTTCCTCGAAGCGCAGGCGCTTCATGCCGTTCGCGGTGCTCGCTTCGGGCGCAAGCGTCGTGGGCTTGCCGTCGCCGTTCCACTTCCATTGCACGGTGCGCGCAGGTGCGGCGTTGAGCGTCACGCGGCGCAGCGCCACCGCCACCGGCCGCTCCCACGACACGGCCTGCGCATAGCGCCGCCCGAAGATCGGGTTCGCGCCCTCGACCGAGTACTGCAGGTGCAGCGTGTCGCCGACGCGCACGTCGGGCAGCAGCATGGTCGCGGTGATGATGCCGCTGTAGATGCCTTGCTCCAGGCCCGCTTCGCGCTGCAGGAAGCGCACCTGCGCGCTCGATGTGTGGTCGATGGTCTCGGCACCGCGCAGGATCAGCGCTTTGTGCAGCACCAGCTTCTGATAGGCCGGGTTGAAGTACATCGACACCTGGCCGATCTGGCCGAGCGCGGCTGCGTCGTTCACCTGCTGGGCCGAGTTGATCAGCATGACCGGCGTGTCGGCGGCGAGCAGGTGGGTGTCTTCGAGCCGCACCAGCAGCCCACGGCGCGTGGCGGGCAGGGGCGGCAGCGGCAACACGTCGGCCCAGGCCGGCAGCGGTGCACCGCGAACGAAGGCCGAGGCAGCGACGGCGATCTCTTTCAACGGCGTCTCGGCGGGCGCAGTGGGCGCTTGCGCCAGGGCTGGCAAGGCAAGCACAGCGAGCAGCCACAAGACAAGGCAACGCAGCAATCGGCAGGGTGATGAAGACAACAAGGCAGGCCCGATGGCAACGACGATCAACGACGGTGGACGATTGAAGCACACGGCCAAACCCGACTGCATTCGCGGCATCATTCGGGGCATGACGACCCTGCTCTGCCCGCTCATCACCACCCCGAACGCCCTGGTGCCCGCACTCCGTGCACAAGGCCACGCGACACTCAGCGCCGACGGCCTGCGTGCCCTCATCGGCGTACCGGTGGCTGGCCTCGATGCGCTGCGCCCGAGCTGGGACAACCTCAAGCCCGACGCCTACCTGCGCGACGGTGGCCGCTACCGGCGCCGCCGCCACACCTGCTTCATCGCCGAGGGCGGCCGGCTGCGCCGCGTGCCGCACCGCGCGCATTGGCAGCCGCTGGAGTACAACGCGCTGCACGGCGGGCTGGAACGCTGGTTCGAGCCGATGGACGAGGCCGTGGTCGGCGCGCCCGCATGGCAGCGCTTGCTGCTGGGCCTGGCAGCGCCCTGCTCGGCGCTGAAGGGCGAGCAGGCCTGGTTCATCGAGGCGCACCAGTTCCGCATCGACACCACCGACGGCATCGGCCGGCCCACGCCCGAAGGCGCGCACCGGGACGGCGTCGACTTCGTGGCCGTGCTGCTGGTCGGCCGGAGCGGCATCAAGGGGGCAGAGACCCGCGTGTTCGACGCCGACGGCCCGGCCGGCCTGCGCTTCACGATGACCGAGCCCTGGACCACGCTGCTGCTCGACGATGCGAGAGTCGTCCACGAGAGCACGCCGATTCAGCCATTGACCGATGCCGGCCACCGCGACACGCTGGTGCTGACGTTTCGCGCCGGTGGCTTTCAGGGGCCAGCGGTTTAGCGCTGTTCAGTTGTCGCGCACGTCCGCCACCGGGTTGGCACCGAAGTCGGCCCGGTTCAGGTAGCCCAGCACGCGCGCCGCCGCGTCAGCCGGCGAGGTGAGCAGGCCCTTGTCCTTCAAGGCCTGGAAGTTCGCCAACTCCGGGAAGCCCGCCGCGTCGGCCGAGCGCAATTGCACCTGCATGTCGGTGTCAATCACGCCGGGCGCGAGCGACACCACGCGGGCGCCGTTCGGGTGCTGCGCCTCATCGAGCGCAAGTGCGCGCGTGAAGTGGTCCAGTCCAGCTTTCACCGCGCAGTACGACGCTTGCCCCGCCATCGCGCGCCGCCCCAGACCCGACGAGATGTTGAGCACGCGCCGCTGCGTGGCCCAACCATGCGTCGCGCGCAAGAACGCCGCCGTCATCAGCACCGGCGCCTCCAGACCCACGCGCACGGCCATCGCGAGTTCGTCGGAGGCAACGTTGTCGATGGGGCCGATGCGCGTCAGCGCCGCTGCGTTGTTGATGAGCGTGGCGCTTGCGAACCGGTCCGCGCTCAAGCCGCTGAACCAGGCTTGCAGGCGTGCTGCGGCCGCGCCTGCCTGCGTGAGGTCGGCCTCCCATTGTTCGAAGTCGGCGCCGGCGGCATGGGCGCGCTGCGCAAGCTGCGAATTCGTGCGTCGCGAGATGCCGAGAAGGCGATGGCCCCGCACGAGCAATTGTTCGGCGATGGCCTCGCCCATGCCGCGCGAGGCGCCGGTGACGATGTAGAGGTGCTGCGTCATTCGTGAGTCTCCATCCCGTCAATGAAGAAGGGGCCGAAGCCCCTTTTTGTCTGGTGTGTGCCGGGTGGCGCCAGCGCCACCCGAAACCTCAGGCTGTCGCCATCTGCTGGATGCCGGCAATCGCCCACTCGCGGCTGCCGTCCACCGGCTTCACGAGGTGCCACACCTCGTCGAACGGAGCGGCCACGCCGTCTTTCTCTTCGCGGATCAGGCCGTGGTAGCGAACGCTGACGATCTGGCGCTCGGCTTCGGTCGCGAAGTCGAGCACTTGCGCGTCGATCTTGACCACGTCGGTTTGCTGCGCGGCGCTGCCACGCTCTTGCAGGTCGAGCTTGACCGAGGCGAACATCTCGGGCGTGGTGAACCCGCGCAGGTCGGTCAGGTCGGCGGTGTCGTTCGCCGCCTGCATGCGGATGAAGATCATCTTCGCGATGCGCTCGAAAGCGTCGGTGTCGAAGCCGGGCGGCAAGGTGTTCGGGGCCGTGCTCGCGGCCAGTGCCGGCGTTCCCAGCACCGCCGAGGCCGGTGGCACAGCGGCGAGTGAGGTGGCGCCCGTGTTCCACGCGGGCAGGGTGGTCTCGTGTACGGCGGGTCTCGGCTGCGGCGCGCCCGCGCCCGCGCCCGCGCCCGCCCCCGCCCCCGCGCCTGCGCCTGCGAACTGCATGCCGCCGGGTGCGGCCATCGCGGGTTGTGTGCGCGAGCCGCCGAAGCGAGCCATGGCGAAGCGGATGGCCACGAACGCGAGGCCGGCGATCAGCACCACCATGATGATGTTGCCGAATTCGGCGCCCATGCCGAAATGGCTCATCAGAGCGGCGATGCCCAGGCCCGCTGCCAGGCCCGCGAGCGGGCCCATCCAGTTGCGCTTCGGTGCCGGCGCGGCGGCAGCCGCTGGTGCAGCCGGTGCCGTGGGCGCCGCTTGTGCAGGCCGGGCCGGTGCGGCATTGGGGGCCGCCGACGGCATGCTCCGCTGCATGCCCGAGGAGCCGCCGCCGCCGATGCGCTTGGCTTCGGCCGAACCCGGCGCGAACCCGGCTGACAGCACAGCAAACGACAGGGCGAGGATGAGTGTCTTCATGGAAGCAGTCCGTTCTGGAGTTGACACGAGGCGGCCAGGAAGCTGACCATCTGATACGTGCGCGAGGCGGATGATACGAGGCGGCCAAGCCCCTTCGCCTCACCTGAGTTTCATCTGCGGCCGTGTCGCGAAAACGCAAGCCCGCGCCGGGCTCCCCAACTTTGTGGTTGACGTGCGCCGGCCTCGCGAGCAGACTCGCCGCCGCTGACTCCCATGCGCCACGCATCGGCGGTTCGGCGCTCCCCCAACGACTCGCAGGAGGTGCTCCATGAAAACCACTCCCACTGTCACCGTCACCGCTGCCTCGTCGGCCGTTGCCTGAGCCCTGCACCAGCGTTCATTCCCCGAACCCTGATCGACACGCGAGACAACATCTCGCGGCCGGCTTCAAGCCTGAAGCCAAATGCTCAAGTCTGATTCCTGAACTGCTGCGCACCCCGCGCGGCTGACGTTTCCCCCGCCTTCCCCGGCGGCCCGGTTTGCCTCAAGCAAGCCCGGCCTTCTGGCGTGCCTTCGTGCGCGCCGAGCGAAACGAAAGTTCAGAGAACACACCACCATGATCGAGATCGATTTCGAACGCCTGCGCACCCTGGGCCTCACGCCCGCGTTGGCGCAGCTGGCCACATCCATTGCCCTTGCACAGGACGAGGCCGACTTGCAACTCATGCGCCTGACCGAGGTGCACCGCGAGACCGTGCAGCTGCACGACGGTGTCAATGAGCGCAGTGCCCGGCCGCAGCAGCGCCTGCTGCGCCGCCTGCTCGACGACGACACCGCCTTGGCGGTGGGCGACTGGGTGCTTGCGCACACCGACGCAGGCAGCGACGCCCACGCCCCGAGCTGGGTGCATGCACTGGTTCCGCCGCAAACCCACATCAACCGGCGCGATGCCGATGGCCGGCGCCACCCGGTGGTCAGCAACGTCGATACGGCCTTGCTTGTGATGGGCCTGGACGACGACTTCAACCCGCGCCGCATGGAGCGCTACCTCGCGCTCGTGAGTGCCGGCAGCGTGACGCCGGTGATCGTGCTCACGAAGGCCGACGTGGCCTCGCGCACGCCCGGCTTGCTGGAAGCGCGGGTCGCGGCATTGCACGAGCGCCTGCCGGCCGGCGTGGAACTGCTCGCGGTGGACGGCACCGACCCGACCACCGCGCAGCGCCTGGCGACCTGGGTGTTCGCAGGGCAGACCCTGGTGGTGCTCGGCTCGTCGGGCGCGGGCAAGTCGACGCTGACGAACAACCTGATCGGGCAAGCCATCCAGGACACCGGCGCGGTGCGCGAGCACGACAGCCGGGGCAAGCACACGACCACGTCGCGCTCGCTGCACCGCCTGCCCGGCGGCGCCTGCGTGATCGACACGCCGGGGCTGCGGACGCTGCGGCCCGACGTGGACGAGGCCACGCTCGCGGCGACCTTCAGCGATATTGCGACGCTCGCTGCGCAGTGCCGCTTCCGCGATTGCCGGCATGGCGACGAGCCCGGCTGCGCAGTGCGCGAAGGCGTCGATCACGACCGCCTGCGCAACTTCCACAAGCTGCTGCGCGAGGCGAAACGAGACACGCTCACGCCCTTGCAGCGGCAACAGCAGGTGAGCGTCTACAAGCAGCGGGCCAAGGCGTTCAAGGCGCGTGACCGCAGGGATGGAACGTGAAGAGGAGCACAGAGGAGCGGGCGGTGAGTGGGTTGCAGAGCCAACTCAGAACGGTGGCGTGGACCTTACCTCGGTCAAGGTGCCAGTCACCGGGTGCGGGAACACCAGGCGCGTGGCGTGCAGCAGCATCCGACGGGGTGGGGCGAGTGCGTCAGCGGGTGGCCCATAGAGCGCGTCGCCGACGATCGGGTGGCCGATGGCCAGCAGGTGCACACGAAGCTGGTGCGCACGGCCGGTCACGGGCTCGAGCTCGAGCTTTGTCGTGTTCGCGGCCGCGTCGCTGCCGAGCACCCGGTAGCGCGTCAGCGAAGGCTTGCCGTGCAAGAGGTCCACCTTCTGCAGCGGCCGGTTCGGCCAGTCGGCCATCAACGGCAGGTCGATGACGCCCTCGGCCTGCTCGACGTGGCCGTGCACGACCGCGATGTAGCGCTTGTGGACGTCGCGGTTGGCGAAGCTTGCACTCAAGCGCCGCTGGGCCTCGGCGCCGCGTGCGAACAGCATCAGGCCCGAGGTGGCCATGTCGAGCCGGTGCACGACCAGTGCGTCGGGGTAGTGGGCCTGCACCTGCGCCGACAGGCACAGCGCGCCGTGCTCGCCGAGCCCGGGCACGGCCAGCAGACCGGCCGGCTTGACAGTGACGAGACACGCCGCGTCGAGGTGGTGGATGTCGGGCGGCTCGGCTGTCGGCTGGGCTGTCGGCTGGGCTGTCACTACCACCGTGTTCCCCCTCGAAGCCGTCAACGCGCCTGCACCAGCGCGTCGCGCTTCGCGAGCGTCGGAAACAGCCTCATCCACGCCGCTGCAACGACCAGCGTGCCGATGCCGCCCAGCACCACCGAACCCACCGGCCCGAGCCACGCCGCCGTGGCGCCCGACTCGAATTCGCCGAGCTGGTTCGATGCACCGATGAACACCGAGTTGACCGCGCTGACGCGGCCGCGCATCTCGTCGGGCGTGTCGAGCTGCACCAGCGACTGGCGGATCACGACGCTGACCATGTCGGCTGCGCCGGCCACGACCAACGCGACCATCGATACGCCGAACGACGTGGACAGCCCGAACACCAGCGTGGCCGCGCCGTACAGCGCGACTGCGCCAAGCAGCACGTGGCCGGCGCGCCGCGTGATCGGCCAACGCGTGAGCGTCACCGACAGCGCGAACGCGCCGGCGGCAGGTGCCGCGCGCAGCAGGCCCAGGCCCCACGGGCCGACGAAGAGCACGTCTTTCGCGAAGATCGGCAGCAACGCCGTGGCGCCGCCGAGGAGCACCGCGAACAAGTCGAGCGAGATGGCCCCCAGCACCACCGGCTTGTTGCGCACGAAGCGCACGCCGGCGAGCAGCGTGTCCAGCGTGACGGCCCGGTTCGCACGCGGTGCATGCACGTAGCGCACGCCGACCACCAACGCGGCCGCCGCAGTGAACAGCACCGCGCACAGGCCGTACACGGCCGCCGCACCGAGCGCGTACACGAAACCGCCGACGGCCGGGCCGGCCACGATGGCGGCCTGCGAACCGGTCGACGCAAACGCCAGTGCACGCGGCAGCAAGGCGGTGGGCACGAGCAGCGGCGGGAGCGACTGCTGCGCAGGCATCTGGAACGCCTTGACGACACCGAGCAGCACCGAGGTGCCGAGCAGCAGGTCGCGGCTGGCCCAGCCGCGCAGCGTGGCCAGCGCCAGCACCGCGGTGATGAACACCTGCGCCGCCATGCACAGCCCGATGATCCGGCCGCGGTGGAAGCCGTCGACCACGTGCCCGGCGACGAGCACGAGCGCCAGGGCCGGTGCGAACTGCAGCAGGCCGACGAGGCCCAGGTCCCAGGCGCTGCCGGTGAGGCCATACATCTGCCAGCCCACGGCCACCATCAACATCTGGTTCGCACTGGTGGCCGCGAAGCGCGCGTACCAGAAGCGCATGAAGGCGCCGTGGCTGCGCAACGAGGTGTCGCTCAAGGTTGCATGGCACCCGAGGAAAGAACGTGTACGCCGGGTTGGGCATGGGCCACCGCGCGCAGCATCGCCACGGCCACGTCGTGCGCCTGGATCGGCCGCACGCCTCTCGGCACCAGCCACATCAACGGGCCGAGCAAGCGCGTGGCCCAGACTTCGACGGGGCGCTCCGATTGGCCGAGCGCGGCGCGGTCGCCGATCAGCAACGACGGCTGCGCGAAGGTCACCGACGCGAAGCCGAGCGTGGCGATGGCCGCCTGCATATCCCCCTTGACGCGGTTGTAGAACACGCGTGAAGCGCTGTCGGCACCGAGCGCCGAGACCACGGCGATGCGCGTTGCACCGCCCGCACGCGCGGCGCGCGCAGTGCCCACGGCAAAGTCGAAGTCGACCTGGCGAAACGCTTGCTCGGAGCCGGCCACCTTGATGGTGGTGCCCAGCGCAATGAACACGTCGTCGACCGCCGGCAAGGCGGGCAGCCGGGTGAACTCGACGGTGTGCGAGTGCAACTTGGCCTGCGCCGTCACACCCGCGAGCGGGCGGCGCACCAGCACATGCAAGGCGCTGTATTGCGCGCTGTTCAGCAACAGTGGCAGCAACTCGCGGCCGATCAGGCCAGTCGCGCCGGCGAGCAGCGCAATCCTGGGTTTCGAAACACCTTCATTCATGCGGGCACTGTACCCGCATGCATGTCGGGCTTTTGCTCAGCGCTTCGGCGCGCCACCGGTGCGCACGGGCGGGCGGCCACTGCGCGCGCCGTCTCGTGACGGGCCACGCGGCGCGTTGCTGCCGCCCCGGTTGCCACCACCGCCACCACCACCACCACCACCACCGTGGCTGTTGTTGCCACCGCGCGGGTTGGCATGGTGGCGCGGGCCGCCACGGCCGGCGCCTTCGCCGATGACCATGCGGCCGAGCACGATGGGCTCGGCGCGTTCGTTCGGGTTCGGCTCGAAGCCAGGCACGATCTCCTTCGGGATCTCGCGCTTGATGAGGCGCTCGATGTCACGCAGGAAGCCGTTCTCGTCGACGCAGACCAGCGACACCGCCTCGCCCTTGGCACCGGCGCGGCCGGTGCGGCCGATGCGGTGCACGTAGTCTTCCGGCACGTTCGGCAGCTCGTAGTTCACGACGTGCGGCAGCATGTCGATGTCGATGCCGCGCGCGGCAATGTCGGTTGCCACCAGCACCGTCAGGTCGCCGGTCTTGAATTCGGCCAGCGCCTTGGTGCGCGCGCTCTGGCTCTTGTTGCCGTGGATGGCCATCGCGCTGATGCCTTCCTTCAACAGGTGTTCGCACAGGCGGTTCGCGCCGTGCTTCATGCGCGTGAACACCAGCACCTGGTCCCAGTCGTTGCTCTTGATGAGGTGGACCAGAAGGTCCTTCTTCATCTCGCGGCCGACCGGGTGCACCTTTTGCACGATGGCTTCGGCGGTCTGGTTGCGGCGCGCCACTTCGATCAGCACTGGCTTGTTCAGCAGCTTGTCGGCGAGCTGTTTGATCTCGTCGCTGAAGGTTGCGCTGAAGAGCAGGCTCTGCTTCTGCACCGGCAGCACCGCGAGCACCTTCTTGATGTCGTGGATGAAGCCCATGTCGAGCATGCGGTCGGCCTCGTCGAGCACGAAGATCTCGACGTGGCTCAGGTCCATCGTGCGCTGCTGCAGGTGGTCGAGCAGGCGGCCCGGTGTGGCGACGAGGATGTCGATGCCGCGACGCAGCTTGTCGATCTGCGGCTGCATGCCGACGCCGCCGAAGATCACCGTGCTGGTGAGCTTGCTGTACTTGCCGTAGGTGCGCACGCTTTCTTCGACCTGCGCGGCGAGTTCACGCGTGGGCGTGAGGATGAGCGCGCGGATCGGCAGCCGGCCTTTGGCGTCGCGCACGGCGGGCTTTTCCATCAGGCGGTGCAGCATCGGCAGCGTGAAGCCGGCGGTCTTGCCGGTGCCGGTTTGCGCGGCACCCATCACGTCGCCGCCTTGCACGACGATGGGGATCGCCTGTGCCGGTATCGGGGTCGGGGTGGTATAGCCCTCTTCGGCGATGGCCTTGAGGATTTCGGGCGCCAGCCCGAAGGAATCGAACGACATTGTCTGGAACACAGGGGCCGTGGGGAAGGCCGGAAACGGAGGAGAAGAACGCTATTGTACGCCTCCGGGCGGCGCCCGGAGGGAGCGCCAAGAATGGCTCTGGGAGCGGCTCTTCAGCCAGCGTTTGCGCGCTATCCATGCGTCTTTACGTCAAGGGTCAGCCCTTTTTCTCGCCGGTCTGCTTGACCACCGCCATCGCACTGGCGACCAGCCCCGACATGTCGGCCAGGTTGGCCGGCAGGACCATTTCGCGCTTGTGCAACATGGTCGCGGCGCCGTCATGCGGCACGTCGCCCCAGCCGCCCTCGGCCGAGAAGATCTGACGGCCCAGCGCGATCACTGCGGCGAGGGCCGCGGCCGCCATGGCCGGGGCCAG
>JANXWV010000077.1 GCA_025350965.1 Rhizobacter sp. | reverse complement strand
CCGCGACACCGGCATCGCCTTCGTCGTCAGCGAGACCACGGTGCGCTATCGTCGCCCGGCCCGGCTCGACGACGTGCTCTCCGTCAGCGTCGAGGTCGGCCACCTCGGCCAGGCGAGCCTCGAGATCGACCAGCAGGCCTGGCGGGCCGACGAATTGCTTGCGCAAGCGACGATCCGTATCGGCTGCGTCGAGCTCGGAACTTTCCGGCCCTGCCGGATCCCCAACGCCATCCGCGACAGCTTCCCCACATGAACAACGATTTCTCGATCGTCACCCTTGTCCTCCACGCGAGCGTCGTCGTGCAGGTCGTCATGGCAGGGCTGATGGTCGCCTCGCTGTCGAGCTGGACCGTGATCTTCGCCAAGCTGTTCGGCCTGAAGCGCATCCGCACCTCGAACGAGGACTTCGAGCGCGATTTCTGGGCCGGCAAGAACATCAACGATCTCTACGCCGACGCCGTCAAGCGCACCGACGGCTCGCCGATGGAGCGCATCTTCGCCTCCGGCATGCGCGAGTTCATGAAGCTGCGCGAGCGCCGCGTGGTCGATGCCGGCGCGCTGCTCGACGGCGCACGCCGCGCGATGCGCGCGAGCTTCCAGCGCGAGATGGACGTGATCGAGTCGAACCTGTCGTTCCTGGCGTCGGTGGGTTCGGTCTCGCCGTACGTGGGCCTGTTCGGCACGGTGTGGGGGATCATGCATGCCTTCGTCGGCCTGTCGAACATGCAGCAGGTCACGCTCGCAACAGTGGCGCCGGGCATTGCCGAAGCGCTGGTCGCCACCGCCATCGGCCTGTTCGCGGCCATTCCTGCGGTGATTGCGTACAACCGCTTCGCACGCGACATCGACCGCATCGCGATCCAGCTCGAGACCTTCATCGAAGAGTTCTCCAACATCCTGCAGCGCAACGCCAGCGCGCAGGCGCAGTAGGCGCGCCGGCCATGCCCGCCGTCAGCCACCGCAGCTCGTCGCGCCGCCGCACCATCAGCGAGATCAACATGGTGCCGTTCATCGACGTCATGCTCGTGCTGCTGATCATCTTCATGGTCACCGCGCCGCTCATCACGACCGGCGTGGTTGATGTGCCCAGCGTGGGCAAGAGCCGGCAGCGTCCCGAGCATGTGGTCGAGGTGATGGTGGCGAGCGACGAGAAGCTGCGCGTGCGCGTCGATGGGCAAGAGGCCGAGGCCATTGCACTGCGCGGCCTGGCGGTGCGCGTGGTCACGCTGCAAGCGGGCGTGGCCGCCACGCCGGTGGTGATCTCGGCCGACCGCAATGTGAAGTACGAGGCGGTCGTGAAGGTCATGGACACCTTGCAGCGCGCGGGTGTTCAACGCGTGGGCTTGTCGGTGAAGAACGCGGGGGGCTGAGCCGTGAATGTGGCGCTGGCGTCGCCTCTGGCGCGCGACCCGTTCATGCCGCGCCCGCCCCAGGGCATGGGCCCGGGCCTGGCGCTGGCGCTGCTGGCGCACGCGCTGCTGATTGCCGCGCTGGCGTTCGGCGTCAACTGGCGCACCCGCGAGCCGCAGGCGGTGGTGGCCGAGTTGTGGTCGGCCGTGCCGCAGTTCGCTGCGCCGCGCGCAGTGGAACCACCGCTGCCGCTGCCGGCACCCCAACGCGCGCCCGAGCCGGTGGCAAAGCTGGCACCCGCGCCGGCACCCGAACCCTCGCGTGATGCGCAGATCGCCATCGAGAAGGCGGCGCAGCGCAAGGAGCGGCTGGATCAACTTGCGGCAGAGCGAGAGAAAGAAAGCACCAAGGAGCGCGAGAAGACCCAGCTCAAAGCCGAGCAGGCGGCCAAGGCCGAGCGGGCCAAGCGTGAAGCAGCTGAGGCCGCTGCGGCGGCTGAGGCCGACAAAGACGCGAAGGCACTCGCCGCCAAGCAAGCACAGCAGCAAGCCGCCGCGCGCGAGTCGTACCAGCGCCGCATGCGCGAACTGGCGGGTGCCACCGGCGGCCCCACCGACACCGGCAGCGCGCTGCGCA
This sequence comes from Rhizobacter sp., assembly GCA_025350965.1. Classification (GTDB taxonomy): domain Bacteria; phylum Pseudomonadota; class Gammaproteobacteria; order Burkholderiales; family Burkholderiaceae_C; genus LMDS01. The sequence continues at coordinate 6,597 of JANXWV010000077.1, read as the reverse complement.
GCAGCGGCCCCTCGGCCGGTTACGCGGGCCGCATCATGGCGCGCATCAAGCCGAACATCGTGTTCAACGACGTGGTCGACGGCAACCCGATGGCCACCGTCGAAGTGAAGCTCGCGCTCGACGGCACCATCGTTGCGAAGCGGCTGGTCAAGAGCAGCGGCGTCAAGTCGTGGGACGACGCGGTGCTGCGCGCGATCGAGCGCACCGAGATCCTGCCGCGCGACACCGACGGCCGCGTGCCGCCGCCGTTCCAGATCGACTTCAAGCTGCGCGAGTAGCCCGTACCAGGCTCATCGACCGCTCGCCCCGCTGCGCGGCACCAGAGCCGCACGCAGCCGCGGCCACAGGAAGAAGTCGAGCGACAGCGCCCCTGGCCCCCACAGCAGCAGTGCCGCCAGCAGGCTGCCCCAGAACACGTGGCCCTGCAGCGCAGCGTCAGGCACGTCCATCAGGCTCAGCACCGCCACCACGTTGAGCACCGACAGGCCCGCCGCAGCGAAGCGGCCGAACAGGCCCGCCACCAGCAGCACCGGCAAGGCCAGTTCCGCGCCGGTGCCCATGAAAGCGGCGACGGTGGGGTTGAGCAGCGGCACGTGGTATTCGTCCATGAAGAGCGCGAGCGTGCTGTCCCAGTCGCGCAGCTTGGTCAGGCCGGAGCGGAAGAACACCGAGCCGACATAGATGCGCGCCGCGAGTTGCGCCAGCGGCCGCAGCGCGTCGAGGCCGGCGATGGCGCGCTCGCCGAGCGCCCACAGGCGCGCCATGGGGGATGGGTTGGTTGGGTTCATGGTGGTGACACGGTTCATGCAAGAGCGCTCCGAGGTGCAGTGCGCTTCAGTCGCCGCGCACCGCCGCACCTTTCAACCAAGCGTGGCGCAATGCGGTGGCGAGCCACGCCGCGAAGTCGAAACCCTCGCCAGCAGCCGCGAGGGCCTGGTCGAGCGGCTGCCCGCCGAGCAGGCTTTGCGTCCAGCGCGCGGCCGGTGCGTCGAGCGTGTGCAGCCCTGCGCGCCAGCCCGCGCGCGCGACGAGCACGGCGCTGGGGGTCGAGCCGTCGGTGACCGCGCCGAGCAGGCCGCGCACGGCCTCGAACGCAGCGTCGGCTTCATCGGGCGGCACGTGGTGCGCATGGTGGATGGCCGCGAGCGGCCAGCGCGACAACAGCAGTTCGGTGCCAGGCATCAGCACCATCACGAGCTGCGACGGGTCGGTCGACGCCAGCAGGTTCAATGACTCGGCATCGGCCACCGCATCGGCCGCGCGCTCGTTGCGGTGCAGCGCCAGGTCGAGCCGCGCGCAGTCGGCGAGATAAGGCCACGGCGTCATCGCGGGGTGCGCTGCGAGCCACGCGGGGAACGCGGCACCCCACTCGCCCATGTCGCCAAAAACGGGTGGTGCGGCGCGCCAGAACTCGGCCGCGAGATGGGCGAAGTCTTCTTCGCCGAGCAGCGCCTGCACGGTGCCGAACACCGCCGCCAGCGCACGCTCGGCCACCGCTTCGGCATTCGCGCGGTAGGCCTCGATGCCGCGCGCTGCGCGCTCGCCTTGCTCGCGCAACGGAAGGTCGGGCACATGGCCTGGTGGCGCGAGCAGCGCCGCGATCAAGGCCTGCTGGCGCTGGGCCTCGCGCGACGGCCCCATCGCTTCGGCCGAGCCGCGCTGTTCACTCATGCGGCCCCGCAGTGCGCCATCGCCGCCGCCGCCAGCGCTGCCTCGCCCAGCAGCACCGGCAACGGCGGGATGTCGGTGTCCCATTCCACCAGCGTCGGTACGCCGCCGAAGCGTTGCAAGGCATGCGCATACACGGCCCACACGCCGTCGCTGACGCGGCTGCCGTGGTCGTCGATGACGATGCTGCCGCTCGCGTTGTGGCCGGCCAGATGAAGCTCGCCGACGATGCCGCGCGGCAGCGCGTCGATGAAGGCGCAGCACGCGGCCACCGGCTCGGCGGCGGCGCCATCGGCTTGCGCATTCAGCGCATTCACCATCAGGTTGTTCACGTCGAGCAGCATCCCGCAGCCGGTGCGTGCCGCGAGCTGCGCAAAGAACTCGGCCTCGCCCATCGAGTCGTCGTCGAACGACACATACGCGGACAGGTTTTCGACCAGCATCGGCCGGCGCAGGCGCTCCTGCACCTGCGTCACGTTCGCCACCATCACGTCGAGCGCGGCACGTGTGAAGGCGATGGGCAGCAGGTCGTTCGCATGCACGACCGGCCCGCCGGTGCGCATCGCGGCACGCGCGAAACAGGCGTGGTCGGAAACGCGCACCGGCTCGATGCGCTCGACCAAGCGAGCCAGCCTGTCGAGGTGCCAAGCATCGAGCCCTGCGGCCGAGCCGAGTGCCAGGCCCACGCCGTGCAGGCTCACCGCATAGTGCGAACGGGCTTCGCGCAGCACCGCGAGCGCGGCGCCGCCATCGGCGAAGAAGTTCTCGGAATGGACTTCGACGAAGGCCAGCGCCGGCAGTTCGGCCAACACCTGCGCATAGTGCGGCTGGCGCAGGCCGATGCCGGCGGTTTCCATCACCTGGGCATCACTTCTTCATCATGCCGGCCTTGGCTTCGTCGGCCGACTTGCCGCCCATCTTGGCGCAGGTGCCCTTGGCCACGTAGTTCCATTCGTCGGCGCCCATGGCGTTCTTGTTCTGGCCGGCGCACGAATGCGTGCCCGACAGGTTGGCGCAGTCGTTCGCACCGGCCTTGGCGATGCCGAAGCACTTCTCTTTCTCGGCCGGCTTGTCCTGCGCTTGGGCGGTGGACAACAGGCCCATGGCCAGAACGGAAGCGAGGGCGCTGGAAGCAATGAGGCGGGTGTTCATGGTGAGGTCTCCAAAAAAACGGGGCAGGTTGAGTTGAGCGTGTCGACCGCGAACAAGGTTTGGATCGGCGACCTGATTCTGTCGGCCAATACGCAAGCTCCTTACAGACACGGCGAACCGTCATTTTGCCGCTGTTGCGGTGCACGGCTGGTGAGCCGGGTCGGTCAGCCCGCGCCAGCGACTCCATTCCCCGGGCTCAAGCCACGCATGGCGGCCAGGGGCAGTTCCTTCGATGCGTCGATGCGGCGCCGAATGAGTTCGGCGATCAACATGCCCAAAGGCGCCGATGACCAGATGCAGATCAGCAGTGCCACGGCCTCGTGCTCGCGCAGCAGCGGGTCCAGAACGAACAGCATCACGCGAAACAGCCAGAACGACCCCCACATCGTGCCCACGAAACGCCACATCCAGACGCGATGCGCCACCCGGTCACCCGAGCGGATCGCGAGCACCCCCATGACAGCCGTGCCATAGACGAATGCCGCCATCGAATAGAAGCCGAACTCGGAGAGCCGGCCACCGTATTGCGGTACTGCGCCGTGCTCCGAAGCCAGCCACACGGCGCAGACGACGCTCAGCGTCAGCAGAAGGAAGTTCACCCGTCCGAGCACCTTGTGTGCCCGGCGGTGGGCACCGCTGCCCGTTCGCAACATCTGGACATGCATCAGCACGAACACCAGCGAGTTGAAGAGCAGGTGGCCATACAGCAGCATCGATCGCAACGGCGCGTCGGCGACGAATCGCTGATAGAAGGCCACGCCCCAGGTCGTGTGCATGGCGAAGCGTTCGCCCCAGGCGCTGCATTGACCGTCGACACAGGCGGTCATGCCGGCCACCTTGGCATCGGGGGCCAGGCCCAGGTTGTTCAGAACGTCGTAGATGCCGATGAAAAACGCAATGCCGGCAGGTGCACCTTCGACAAGGTAGCGAACATTCAGCACCAGCATCAACGCGATGCCGAAACCGATGACCCACCCGTACCGGCGCCCGCGAATGGCCAGCACCAGCAGCACAAGCCACGCCACGAGCGCGACGTAGACGGCGATTACCCCAACGGGAATGGTCATGGGTTCACTCCAGCAGCTGACATCAAGGCCGTCCATTGGATCGCCGGCCCCACCGCAGTGCAATGCTCTTGCACCCTTCCCTGTCAACAACGATCCAGCGCGCCCTCAGCGCCGCTCAACGGCCGGCTCCGGGCACGCCGTACCCACCACCCCCCGGCGTCTCGATCACGAACACATCACCCGGCGCCATCTCGACCGAGCCGATGTGACCGAGCTTGACCACACTGCCATCTGCCCGCTCGACGCGGTTGATGCCGGGCTGCCCCGCCTTGCCCCCCGCCATCCCGAACGCGCCGGCGACGCGGCCGTTCGACAGGATCGAGGCGGTCATCGCCTCCAGGAAGCGCACGCGGCGCACGCCGCCATCCCCGCCCTTGTGCGCCCCGCCACCGCCCGAGCCCTTGCGGATGGCGTAGCTCTCCAGCCGCACCGGGAAGCGGAATTCCAGCACCTCGGGGTCGGTCAGGCGCGAGTTGGTCATGTGGGTCTGCACGACGCTCGTGCCGTCGAACCCGGCACCTGCGCCGCTGCCGCCCGAGATGGTTTCGTAGTACTGGTGGCGCGCATTGCCGAAGGTGAAGTTGTTCATCGTGCACTGGCCTGCCGCCATCACGCCGAGCGCGCCGTAAAGCGCATTGGTGATGCAGGTCGATGTTTCCACGTTGCCCGCCACCACCGATGCCGGCGGGTGCGGGTTCAGCATCGAGCCCTCGGGAATGATCACGCGCAACGGCTTCAGGCAGCCTGCGTTGAGCGGAATGTCGTCGCCCACCAGCGTGCGGAACACGTACAGCACGGCGGCCATGCACACCGCTGTCGGCGCGTTGAAGTTGTTGGTGAGCTGCGGTGATGTGCCGGTGAAGTCGATCTCGGCCGTTCGTTCGGCCGCATTCACGCGGATCGCCACGCTGATCTGCGCGCCGTTGTCGAGCGGCAGCGTGAAGGCCCCGTCGCGCAGTTTGGTGATCACGCGGCGCACCGACTCTTCGGCGTTGTCTTGCACGTGGCCCATGTAGGCCCGCACCACGGGCAAGCCGAACTGCGCGACCATCTTCCGCAACTCCTGCACGCCCTTCTCGTTGGCGGCGATTTGTGCCTTCAGGTCGGCCAGGTTCTGCGCCGGGTTGCGCGACGGGTATTCGCCGCTCGCCAGCAGCGCCAGCACCTCCGCTTCCAGGAGCCGGCCGCCGTCGACGAGCTTGACGTTGTCGATCTGCACGCCCTCTTCCTCGATGCGGGTCGAGAACGGCGGCATCGAGCCGGGTGTCGTCCCGCCGATGTCGGCATGGTGGCCGCGCGAGCCGACGTAGAACAGGATGCCGTCGTCGGATTCGTTCCACACCGGCGTCACCACCGTCACATCCGGCAAGTGGGTGCCGCCGTGGTACGGGTCATTGAGCATGAACACATCGCCCGGCCGCATGCGGCCCGCGTTGCGCGCCACCACTGTCTTGATCGACTCGCTCATCGAGCCCAGGTGCACCGGCATGTGCGGCGCGTTGGCAATGAGGTTGCCGCTCGCGTCGAACAAGGCGCACGAGAAGTCGAGCCGCTCCTTGATGTTCACCGAGTACGCGGTGTTCTGCAGTTGCAGGCCCATCTGCTCGGCGATGTTCATGAAGAGGTTGTTGAACACCTCCAGCATGATCGGGTCGACCGTGGTGCCGATGGCCTGGCGCGCCGCGCGCGGTGCGATGCGATCGAGCACCAGGTGGTCGAGCGCCGTCACGCGCGCCTGCCAGCCGGGCTCGACCACGGTGGTGGCGTTCTTCTCGGCGATCACGGCCGGGCCGGCGATGGTGTGGCCGGGCCTCGCCTGCTCGCGCACCACCAGCGCCGCGTTCCACCACTGGCCGCCGCTGAACATGCGCACCGTGTCGGCCGCTGGCGCGGCGCCTTCGGCCTGCGCCGGGTGCATGGTCTCGGCCGGCGCATCGCCCGCAGCCACGGCCTCGACCGACACCGCCTCGACGACCAGGCGCCGCTCGCGCATCAGGAACGCGAAGCGCTGGCGGTACGCCGCCTCGAAGGCCGCGCGCATGTCGGCTGCCGAGCCGAAGGGCACGACGAGCGCCGAGTCGGTGCCCTCGTAGCGCACATGGGCGCGCCGGTGCACCTGCACATCACCGCTGCCCGCCCCTTGGCGCGCAAGTTCGTCGGCCGCCTCGCGGGCCAGCGCTTCGACACGGGCCTCAAGGGTCCGCAGGTCGCCGTCGAGCGGCTGCTCGACCGAGGCCTCGCGCATCACGTTCTGGTCGGCCAGGCCCATGCCGTAAGCCGAGAGCACGCCGCCGAGCGGGTGCACGAACACCCGGCTCATGCCCAGCGCGTCGGCCACACGGCAGGCATGCTGGCCACCTGCGCCACCGAAGCACTGCAGCGTGTAGCGCGTCACGTCGTAGCCGCGTGCGACCGAGATCTTCTTGATGGCGTTGGCCATGGCGCCGACCGCGATGTCGATGAAGCCCTCGGCCACCGCTTCGGGCGCGTGTGCGGCGGTCACGGTACCCGCGTTGTTGGTTGCGGCCGTGATCTCGGCGGCGAGTGCGGTGAAGCGCTGCACCACCACGTCACGGTCGAGCGGCTCGTTGGCCTGCGGGCCGAACACGGCCGGAAAGTACGCCGGCTGGATCTTGCCGACCATCACGTTCGCGTCGGTCACTGCCAGCGGCCCGCCGCGCCGGTAGCACGCCGGCCCGGGGTTGGCGCC
>JANXWV010000014.1 GCA_025350965.1 Rhizobacter sp. | reverse complement strand
CTCGTGCGCTTCGAGGTCACCTCGACGTAGTGCGATCGGTCATCTTCACGGGAACTTTGGTGGTCCCCTCCTGTTCAGCGGTGGCATCGCCAGACCACGCGAACCCCTCGCCTTGCCTCAGGTCAAGAAACGAGAACGACTGCCCATGCTTCTGCCCGCGACGGCGCTGGCGGAGTCGTTCGTGCTCAACGAATGGCCGGCCCGCCCTGTCGATGCTGATCCAAAGCGTGTAGTTGATCGGACGTGCCGACTCGCTGTCGCGGTATCTGATCTCGAACTGAATGGGTTCGGTAGAACCTTGAGTTCGCAGCCTCTCGAAGCCACCACGATGCGGCTTGTCGCACGCAGCTTCCACCCCTTCCGTGAGGCAGTCTCCGACAAATCCAAGGGCATCCAACAGCGTGGATTTCCCTGCACCGTTCCCACCAATCACGGCCATCAATCGCGGCAGTACGACGCCGGCTTCGTAGGCGGTCTTGCCCAGCGTCACATCGTGTAGCGCTCGGTAGTTGCGAATCTGAATCCCTTCCAACAGGGGCATGGCGTTCCTTCAGGTCGAAGAATGGGGCAGTTACTTATACAGTTGCTCGGGCTGCGCTCACACCGCGTCGAACAGGTCGCTCCCCGCTACCTTCGGCGGCGTGACCCCGAGGTGCCGATACGCCGCCGGCGTCGCAATGCGCCCGCGTGGCGTGCGCATCAGGTAGCCTTGCTGGATGAGGTAGGGCTCGATCACATCCTCGATCGTGTCGCGCTCTTCACCGATGGCCGCAGCCACGTTGTCCAGCCCCACCGGGCCGCCGTCGAAGCGGTGCACCACGGCCTCCAGCAGCTTGCGGTCCATCACGTCCAGGCCCGCCCCGTCGACATCGAGCATGCGCAATGCCTTGTCGGCCAGCGGCTTGCCGACTGTACCGTCGCCCTTCACGTCGGCATAGTCGCGCACGCGGCGCAGCAGCCGGTTGGCGATGCGCGGCGTGCCGCGTGAGCGGCGCGCGATCTCGAATGCGCCTTCATCGTCGATGGGCACGTTCAGCAGGCGCGCCGAGCGGTGCACGATGCGCGCCAGCTCCTCGGGTGTGTAGAACTCGAGCCGGAGCACGATGCCGAAGCGGTCGCGCAGCGGGTTCGTCAGCATGCCGGCGCGGGTGGTGGCGCCGATCAGCGTGAAGGGCTGCAGGTCGAGCTTGATGGAACGCGCGGCCGGGCCTTCGCCGATCATGATGTCGATCTGGTAGTCCTCCAGCGCGGGGTACAGGATCTCTTCGACGACCGGGCTCAGGCGGTGGATCTCGTCGATGAAGAGCACATCGTTGCGCTCCAGGTTCGTCAGGATCGCGGCCAGGTCCTTCGGCTTCTCCAGCACCGGGCCGGAGGTCTGGCGCAGGTTCACGCCCAGCTCGTTGGCGATGATGTGCGACAGCGTTGTCTTGCCGAGGCCGGGCGGGCCGAACAGCAGCACATGGTCCATCGCTTCGGTGCGCAGCCTGGCGGCGCCGATGAAGATTTCGAGCTGCTCGCGGGCCTTGACTTGCCCCACGTATTCGCCGAGGCCCTTGGGCCGCAGAGCGCGCTCCACGGCCTCTTCGTTCGGCGACGCGGAGGCGGCGCTCAACACCCGGCGCGCGGGCTCGAACTCGTCGGTCTGGATGCTCATGCGCGATTATGGACACGGGGTCGGTCACCGCCGTGCGCCCCATGTTCGAGAGGTGCCTGCGGTGGCTGTCGAGGCAGTTGCGCGTCTAGACTCGTCGCGTGATCCTGCTGCGCCGCCACCTTCGAACGCTGACCTGGCTTGCGCTGTTCGCGCTGCTCGGCGTTTCGTTCGCGCCGACCGTGTCGCGCGCGCTGGGTGTGGAGTACATGCCGGGAATGGGCGCTGGCATGACGCCGGAGCCACCCCCGGGAATGCCTGCCGACATGCCCGCGGACATGCACGCGGGCATGCACCATGACTCGCCAGGTGCCGAGCCCGGCGCGAGCACGGGCCACTGCGGTGGCACGTCGCTCGTGCACTGCGCGTTGTGCTGCGTCGGCTTTGCCGTGGCGGGGTTGCCGCCACCGCCGACGGTAGTGTTCGCCTTGCGGCCGCAAGGCGCCGGCATCGTGCCGCTGCGGCGCGCCGACGCCGTGCCGCGCTCGCAGTTGCGCACGCTGCGCCAGGCCCGCGCGCCGCCGCTTCAAACCTGAACTGCCGATCTACCGCTGCGCTGCCGTCGCTCGACGCGCGCGCACGCGACCGTTCACGTTTGCATTCAGGAGAACGCCATGCGTCATGGCCTCGTTCGTTCGTTCATCGCGGCGCTGCCGCGCCTTTCAATCTCGTTCATGGCGTCGGTAGCGGCCGGCGGCACCTGGGCGCATGTGGTGCTTGAGCAGCAGCAAGCCGACGCCGGGGCGTCGTACAAGGCGGTGTTCCGCGTCGGCCACGGCTGTGGCGACTCGGCGGTCAAGGAGCTCAGCGTTCAGGTCCCGCCGGGCGTGGTGGGCGCCAAGCCGATGGCCAAGCCTGGCTGGCAAATCGCAGTCGAACGCGCGGCCCCCGCCGCAGGCGCGAGCGGTCGCAGCACGGTCGGCGACGTGGTTCGCATTCAGTGGACGGGCGGTCGGCTCGACCCCGCGCAGTACGACGACTTCGTGCTGCTCGCGTGACTGCCCGATCAAGCCGGCCCGCTGTACTGGAAGGTCTCGCAGGTGTGCGAGTCAGGCCGCATGGACTGGGTCGAGGTGCCCGCCGCCGGCCAGCAGCTGCGCGACCTGAAGTTGCCCGCCGCGATGCTCGACGTGCGACCCGCCGCTGCGGCGGCGTCCGGCGCCCACCAACACTGAGGTCGGCACGATGAACCACCACCACCACCATCATCGCCTGAGCACGGTGCAACTCGCTCTGCTCGCGACGTTCCCGTTCGCATCGCTCGCACCGTGCGCCGCTTTGGCGCAGCAGGCCGCCACGCCGGGTGCTGCCACCACCGTGGCCGCCAACACGCCGGCCGCGCGCGAGCTGGACCGCGTGACGGTCACCGGCGCGCGCCCGTCGTCGTTGCCCACCGAGATACCGACCGCCATCGAGTCGATCACGGCCGAGCAGATCTCCCGCAGCATCAACGCCACCGATGCCGAAGACGCGCTCAAGTACTTCCCGAGCCTGAACGTGCGCAAGCGCTACATCGGTGACTATGACCACGCGGTGCTGGCGTCGCGCGCCTCGGGCACCGGCAACAGCGCTCGCTCGCTCGTGTATGCCGACGGCATCCTGCTGTCGAACCTGCTCGGCAACGGCGCCAGCTACACGCCGCGCTGGGGGCTCGTCACGCCCGAGGAGATCGAGCGCGTCGATGTGCTCTACGGGCCGTTCTCGGCGGCTTACTCGGGCAACTCCGCCGGTGCCATCGTCGATTACGTGACGCGCATGCCGAGCACCTTCGAGGCCCACGTGAAGCTTCAAGCCTTCACCCAGAAATTCAGCCTCTACAACACCGACGACCGCTTCAGCGGCGGCGCGGGCAGTGCGTCGCTCGGCAGCCGCAGCGGCCCGTTCGCATGGTGGGTGAACCTGAACCGGCTCGACAACAACGGCCAGCCGCTCACGTTCGCGACCAAGCTCGTGTCGGCCGGCGCAGCAGGCAGTGCAGGCACGCCTGTGAGTGGGGCGGTGGCGGGCCAGAACCCGGCGGGCAAGGACTGGCTCATCCTCGGGGACGCGACCCGCAGCCACACCGTGCAAGACCACGCCAAGCTCAAGCTCGCCTACGACATCTCGCCGGTGCTGCGCGCCTCGTACACGCTGGGCTGGTGGGCCAATGCCAATGACCGCCATGTGAACACCTACCTGCGGGATGCGTCGGGCAACCCGGTGTACGGCAGTACCGCAGCGCCCAAGGTCAACATCGGCGGGCGCGACTACACCCTGGCCGGCAGCGACTTCGCCGAGTCGCGCGGCAAGCTCGCCCACACCACCCATGGCCTGAGCCTGAAGAGCAACACGCGTGGCACCTGGGACGCCGAAGCTGCGTTCAGCCTGTACGACTACAGCCGCGATGAAGTGCGCACGCCGCTGGCCACGAGTTACCTGCCCGGATCCGCGCAGGGTGGCCCGGGCCGCGTCACCGACCTCAGGGGCACCGGCTGGAACACGCTGGCGCTGAAGGCCATCTGGCGGCCCCAAGGCGTGGGCGGCACGCACACCGTGGAGGCTGGTTTGCAGCGCGACGCGTTCAAGTTGCGCACGCTCGTGTCCGACACCAACGACTGGCTGTCCGGTGATGCCGGTGCGCGTTTCTCCGCGTTCAATGGCAACACCACGTTGGGCAGCGCCTGGGCCCAGGATGCGTGGCGCATCACCCCGGAATGGAAGGCCGTGCTCGGCGGGCGCTTCGAGCAATGGCGCGCATTCAACGGCGCGATTGCGACTGCCACCACGGCGAAGTTCCTGCCCGAGCGCAGCGAGTCGCACTTCTCGCCGAAGGCGGCACTCTCGTTCGCCGCCAACGCCGACTGGACGCTCAAGGCCTCGGTCGGCCGGGCCGTGCGCATGCCCACCGTGGCCGAGCTGTACCAGGGCTCGATCACGGCGGGCACGGTGGTCAACAACGACCCGAATCTGAAACCCGAGAAGTCGTGGACGACCGAGTGGACGGCCGAGCGCGACCTGGGGCAGGGGAGCCTGCGCGCCACGCTGTTCCATGAGCGAACCCGGGACGCGCTCTATTCGCAGACGAACGTCAGCGTCACGCCCAACGTCACCAACATCCAGAACGTCGATGCGATCCGCACCTCGGGGCTGGAACTGGCGTTCCAGCAGGCCAACGGGTTCATCAACGGGTTGGAGCTGGCAACGAGCCTGACGTTCGCTGACTCGAAGATCACGCAAAACGACAAGTTCCCGGCCAGCGTCGGCCAGTGGCAGCCGCGGGTACCGCGCTGGCGCGCTACCGCGTTGGCCACGTATTCACCCAACGACGTGTGGGCTTTCAGCGGGGGCGTGCGTTGGAGCGGCCGACAATACGGCACGCTCGACAACTCCGACCCGAACGGCAACGCGTACACCGGCGTCAGCGACTATCTCGTCGCCGACGTTCGCGTCCAGTACCGCATCAGCAAACAGTGGAAGGCGTCGTTCGGCATCGACAACCTGGGCAACCGCACCTACTGGGCGTTCCACCCGTACCCGCAACGCACTTTTCACGCCGAACTGGGCTTTGATCTGTGACCTCACCTCCCCGCAACCCATGACACACCGACACCCGCCGTTTCGTCGCCTCGTGATCGGCCTGCTGGTCGGCATGACCATGGGCCTCCACGGCCTGGCGGCCACAGCCCACGAGTTCACGCTCGGCAGCCTCACCATCGGCCACCCCTATGCGCGCCCGACCGTGCCAGGCCAGGCCGTGGGCGGCGGCTTCATGAGCGTCGCCAACAAAGGCCCCGACGACCGGCTGCTCTCGGCCACGTCGTCCGTGGCCAAGAGCGTGGAGCTGCACACCATGAGCATGGACGGCGACGTGATGCGCATGCGCCAGGTCGATGACATTGCCCTGCCGGCGGGCAAGACCGTCGACCTCAAGCCTGGCGCTTTCCACCTGATGTTCATGGGCCTCAAGGCGCCGTTGAAAGCGGGCGACAAGTTGCCCGTGACGCTGAAGTTCGCGAAGGCGGGCCAGATCGAGGTGACCTTCAACGTGGCCGAGCCGACGCCGTAAGAGGCGCGCCACGAGGTCGGCCGACCCGGGCCGCGGCTGGCCGCTGCATGAGGGCGCTTCGCGAGCTGTTCGCGTTCGCCGGCGTCATGCTGCTGGCCTCGGGTGGGCTGCAGTGGCGCAACCGCAGCGCGCCCGGCCCGATCGACCCTGCGCTGCGCGATGCCTGCCTGCGCACGCGCAGTGCGGCTGCAGGGCTCTACGGCGCCAGCGTGGCGCTGTATGCAGTGGGCGGCTGGTTCGCGTTCGTGCAGCCCTGGCTGTCGGCCTCTTTGGCGGAATAGCGCGCTGTTGCCCCTGGGCAGCACGTGAGCCGCCGAACGCGGCTCAACGTGCGAGCTGCTTCAGCGCAAGCTTGATGCCGTCGCTCACGCCCACGTCGGCCGGCAACGCCTTCAGCGCGGCGTTCGCTTCGCGGTCGCTGTAGCCAAGCGCGACCAGCGCTTGCAGGATGTCGTTCTGCGCGCCTGCCGCCACGCTGACGGGCGCGGCGAGCGAGTCGCCGAGCTTGCCCTTGAGTTCGAGCAGCAGCCGCTCGGCCGTCTTCTTGCCGATGCCGGGCACCTTCACGAGGCGCGCGGCCTCTTGCAGGCTCACCGCCTGAGCCAGCTCGTTGACGCTCAGCCCCGACAGGATGGACAGCGCCATCTTCGGCCCCACGCCGCTGATCTTGATAAGCATGCGGAAGGTGGCGCGCTCGTCGTGCGTGAGGAAGCCGAACAGCACCTGCGCGTCCTCGCGCACCACGAAGTGCGTGAGCAGCGTCACCTTCGCGCCGAGCGCGGGCAGGTTGTAGAAGCTGCTCATCGGCACGTCGACCTCGTAGCCGACACCGTTCACGTCGATCAGCAGTTGCGGGGGCGACTTCTCGGCGAGCACACCGGTGACGCGGCCGATCAAAGTACCCGCCCGGCAACCACGCGCAGCTTCTCCACCAGCGCCGGGTCGCGTGCCGCCGGGGCGGTGATGAGGGCGTGGTCCAGGGCATGGCGGCAGGCGCAGGCCGCGGCATCGGCATCGCCACCCACGCGAGCGGCCAGGCCGACCACCAGGCGCTGCGCGTTCGCTGCGTTACCCAGCAACACGCCGATGATCGCGTCGACCGTGACGGCGTCGTGCGCCGGGTGCCAGCAGTCGAAGTCGGTGACCATCGCGACCGAGGCATAGCAAATCTCGGCCTCGCGGGCGAGCTTGGCCTCGGGCACGTTGGTCATGCCGATCACGTCGCATTGCCACGAGCGGTAGAGCTGCGACTCGGCGAAGGTCGAGAACTGCGGCCCTTCCATCGCGAGGTAGGTGCCGCCGCGCACGCTCGGCAAGCCCATGCCTTCGAGCGTGGCCTGGAGGTGGCCGCCGAGGCGCCCGCACACCGGGTGCGCCATCGACACATGGGCCACCAGGCCGGTGCCGAAGAACGAACTCGCGCGGCCGGCAGTGCGGTCGATGAACTGATCGACGACGACGAACATGCCCGGCGGCAGGTCTTCGCGCAGGCTCCCCACGGCGCTGAGCGAGAGCAGGTCGGTCACGCCCAGGCTCTTGAAGCCGGCGATGTTGGCGCGAAAGTTCAGCTCCGACGGCGGGATGCGGTGGCCGCGGCCATGGCGCGGCAGGAACACCAGTTCCAGGTCACCGAGCTGGCCGAGAAAGTATTCGTCGGACGGCTCGCCCCACGGTGTGTCCACGCGTTGCCAGCGTGTGTCCGTCAGGCCCGGCAGGTCGTAGATACCGCTGCCGCCGACGATGCCCAGGCGCTGGGCGCTCATGGCGCAACCTCCGTGCTTCGCACTGCGGTGTATGAGCCCTTCGGGCGGCCGGGCGCGCTCATGGGGCGGTGCCTCGGGTGACGTGAACGTGGCGCATGGCGGGGCTCCTCAGGGTTGGGTCGGGACGGGTGTGGAACGGGACGGGTTGAAAAGGACGGCTCGGCGGGGGGCGACCACGAACCGGCCGCTCAAGGACGCGCAAGACCGATGCCTGCGATCTCGCGCACCACGGCCGGCAACGCGTCTTCGAGCCTGCACGCCGGCACGTAGCCGAGTGCTTTGCTGATGCGGCCGATGTCGGCAATCGAGTAGCGCAGCTCGCCCGCCACCGCCGGCGCATGCAGCGCATCGAGCGGCTGGCCGAGCGCGCCGCGCACCAGCGCATAGAGCTGGTTCACCGAGGTCGCGATGCCGGTGCCCACGTTGTAGGTGGCACCTGGGGCTTCCGCTGCATCGAGCGCGCGCAGCAGCGCCTGGGTCACATCAAGCACGTGGACGAAGTCGCGACACTGCTCGCCGTCACCGAAGATGGTCGGCGCACGGCCGTCGCGCAATGCGTTCGCGAAGATCGTCACCACGCCCACATACGGGCTCAGTGCCTGGCCCGGCCCGTAGGTGTTGAAGAAGCGCAGCACCGTGCTGCCGATGCCGGCCGCCTGAGCCATGCCGTGTACCAGCTGTTCGAGTGCGAGCTTCGACACGCCGTAGGGAGAGATCGGCTGCGTCGGGTGCTGCTCGTCGATGGGCCGCGGGCTCGGGCTGTCGGCATAGATCGCCATCGACGAGGCCGCGACCACACGCTGCACGCCGCCGGCGCGCTGGGCGGCGCGCATCAGTGCGGCCGTGCCGACGACGTTGGTGTGCGTGTCTTCCACCGCGAACTCGTACGACGAGCGAATGGCCACGCGTGCCGCCAGGTGCACCACACGGGCATGGCCGACGACGGCACGTTCAAGCGCCTCGGCGTCGGTCACGTCGCCCTGCACGAAGGCGGCGCTGGCCGGCACGTTGCTGCGCAGGCCCGTGCTCAGGTTGTCGTAGACAGTGACGCGTTCGCCGCGCGCGAGCAGGGCGCGAACCAGGTGCGAGCCGATGAAGCCGGCGCCGCCGGTCACGAACACGCCCGCCGGGGCGATGGCCTGCGTCCCCGCAGCGCCGCTCATGCGAGCGCCCTCACGGTGGCCGCGTCGTGGCTGCAATCGACGATCAGGTCGGGCATCACGATCACCTGGTTCAGGTCTTCGGCGCAGCCCACGTAGGTGTTGTCGAACACCACCGAGTTGCGAATGCTGATCGGCATCGCCACCTCCACGTTGCTGCCGATGACCACGCTGCTCAGCTGCGCCCCGGCGGCCAGCTTGACGTTGGTGCCGTGCAGATGGCCGCCGGCTTCGCGTTCGGCCACCAACAGGTTGCAGCGCAGCAGGTCGCGCGGCGTGGTCACGTTGATATCGTCTTCGATGCAGTTGGCCACGCCGACCGGGTGGCCGTCGTCGATCATCACCTGGACCGATTCCGTGATCTCGTATTCGTCGCGCATCGCAGTGCGCGGCGTGCGGCGAATGGCGTCGAACACCACCGGGTCGAACAGGTACAGGCCCACGCCCTTCAGGTTGTTGGGCGGGTGGCGCGGCTTCTCGATCACGCGCCTCACGCGGCCGGTGTCGTCGAGCAGCATCGCGAAGTTCTTCTGGATTGCCTGCGGCGTGTCGATCTTGGCCGCCAGCACCGCGCCGCCTTGCTGGGCCTCGAAGCGGCTGAACATGTCGCGCAGGTCGCGCGGCACGAAGAAGATGTCGCCGAGGAACAGCAGCACCGGCCGGTCGACATGGCGTTCGAGCTGGCCGACCGCGTGCGCAATGCCCAGCGTCTGCGCCTGCTCGACGTAGCGGATCTTCACCCCCAGCGCCGAGCCGTCACCGAAGCGGCTGGCGATCTCGTAGCCCTTGTGGCCGATCAGCAGCAGGATCTCGGTGATGCCCAGCTCGCGCATCAGCTCGATCTGGTGCTGGATCAGCGGCTTGTTGCCCACCGGCAGCAGCGGCTTCGGGTAGCGCTCGGAGAACGGCGCCATGCGCGTGCCCTTGCCGCCAGCGAGGATGGCTCCGATGTAGCCTCCGTTTTCACGATGCGCAGTGGTCATGGTCGGGTTCCCGGGAATGCCGCTGCGAATGATATCGGTGCGCGCGGACACTCGGAAGCTGCGCCGTGCCGCGCTCCGCCGCGCCCGGCCGCAGCCGGGCCCGCTGGCGTCAGCGCCGGAACAGCCCGAGGCGCTGCGCTTCCAGCGCCGCCTCGGCGCGCGAGCTCACGTTGAGCTTGCGGTAGATCTGCTTCACGTAGTCGGCGATCGTGTGGCGCGACAGGCTCAGCTGCACACCGATCTCAGGCAGCGTGAAGCCCTTGGCCACGCGCAGCAACACCTCGTTCTCGCGGTCGGTCAGTGCCACGTGCGGCATGTTCTGCGGCCGCTCCTGCTGGCGCGTTTGCGACGCGAAGTGCGAGATCACGCGCCGCGCGATCGACGGCGACAGCGGCGGCTCGCCTGCGCTCATGCGTTTGAGCTGTTCAGCGATCAGTTCGCGCGCCTGCTCCTTCAGCAGGTAGCCGAACGCGCCGGCCTGCAAGGCAGGGAACAGGTGATCGTCGTCGTCGTGGATCGTCACCACCACCGACTGGCATTCGGGCTGCGACTCGCGCAGGGCCGCCACCACGTCCACGCCCGAACCGTCGGGCAGGCCGAGGTCGATCAGACCCAGGTTGAACTTGACCGCCGACACCAGCCCCAGCGCGTCGTGCACGCGCGCCGCTTCGTGGATGTGCGAGTCGGGGAAGACCTGGGTGATCAGCACCTTCAGCCAGGCGCGGATTTCGGGCAAGTCTTCGAGCAGCAGGATGTTGTTCATGACGCGTCTTTCACACAGCGCGAAGCCGCGCAAAATTCATCGTACCTGCGCCCGCGCCGTCTGTGGGTGCTTGCTTACAGGGGCAGTGTGAGCCTTATCACGGTGCCGTAGCCGGGGGCCGATTCCACCAGGCACTGGCCCTGCATCTGCTTGGCGCGGTGCTTCATGCTCGACATGCCGTGGCCGCGGTCGAGCTTGCCGTCCAGCTCAAGCGGAATGCCCTTGCCGTTGTCCTGCACCGTCAGGCCGAACTGGCGCTCGCTGATGGCGCAGCGAACCTTGCAGTGCGAGGCACCGCTGTGCTTGATGATGTTGCTGACGGCCTCGCGCAGGATGCGCGTGGTCTGCACGAAGCCGCGCGCCGGTAGCAGCTGGTCGGTCTCTTCGCTCGGGCCGCGCCAATCGGCTTCGATGTTCGCCTGACCCAAGCGCAGCACGGTCTCGGCGCGCCAGTCGGCCAGTGCGTCGGCCAGCCGCATCGGCCGGCCGGTCAGGCCGCGCACCGACAGTCGCATTTCTTCGAGCGCTTCGCGCGCCAGCGTGGAAATGCGCTCGCTCTCGCTGGTATGCACGATGGTCAGCAGCTTCGCGCCGAGGTCGTCGTGCAGGTCGCCGGCAATGCGCTTGCGTTCTTTTTCGGTGACCTGCTCGACGCGCAACTCGGCCAGCTGCGCGAAGTTGCGTTCGATCTCGGCGGTGGCGTCGCGCACCCGGCCTTCGAGCGTGGCGCGGCCGGCCTCGGCGGTCTGCAAGGCGCGGCCGAACACCTGGAGCAAGCGTGTGGCCACGCCGATGAACAACACCGGCACCGTGAACTGCAGCAACTGGATGTGCGGCAGGGCGAGCACCTCGTGCTGGATCGCGAACTCGACCAGCACGATGAACGCCGCCGCCGAGATCAGCCCCGCCATGGGCCAGAAGTCTTGCCGCTGGCGCCGCCAGGTGACGCGCATGTACAGGCCCGCCGCCGCGAACACCTCGAGCGCGAGCAGCGCATACCAGCTGCTTCCGAGCATGAACAGCCGGTTCGGCCCGGCCAGCAGCAACGTGGCCGGCAGCAGCACGCACTGCACCATGAGCACGTTCTCGATCAGCCGCGAGCGCAGGCCAGCGTAGCTGAGCAGGAACTGCACGAGCAGTGCCAGCACAGGCGCGAATGCGGCGCAGAACAGGAACTCCATCACACCGGTGTCCCAGGGCATGTCGCGCCACCACAGCCGCGTCGAGATCAGCGCCCAGCTCAGCAGCAGCCAGCCGAAGTAGGCCAGGTACACCTCGCGCCGGTTCAGCCAGCCGAAAACAACCAGCACCGCGCCGAGCACCGCCAGCACCACGCTGATGATCTGCACCGAGGTCACGCTCCAGAACAGCCGCGCCGCATGTTCTTGTGCCAACAGGGCCTGCGGGCCGATGACCAGGGCCGACAACCCGCCCGCGCGCTGGCGCGAGCCCACGCGTTCGAGTGCGTGGCCCTGCACTTGCAGGTCGAGCAGGTTGGCGCGCTCTTGCAACAGCGCCGCCGGCAGCGTGATGAGCTGCGGGTAGTGGCAATTGCGCGTGACCGGCTCGCGCATGCGCCCGCCGCTGGAAACGCGGTGACCGTTCAAGAACACGTCGACGTTGCTGCACGCACGCTCGATGTAGAGCGACAGAAGCTCTTGCGATCCGAGGCCCGGCGGCCGGTCGAAGCCGGTGCGGTACCACACCGTGCCTTCGAAGCGCGGCCGGCTGGCGGCCCAGTCGTCGGGCAGCTTGGTCAGCTCGGGCGCTGCAGCGGGCGCGCCGCTGTCGGGCAACAGCTTGACGGACAGCGTGGTGTCGATGACGAGCAGTGTGGCCGGCGTGGCGCTCACCGCCGGGTTGGCGTCTGTCGAGGCCGAGCCTGCACTCGGGGCTGCACCCGATGCAGTACTCGACACAGCAAGCGTCGGCCCCGCCACAGCGTTCACGGCGCTTGGCACCAGCACCCACACCGCCACGAGCCACGGCACGACGGCATGCCACCAGGCGCGCCAGCCGCCCGGTGCCTGCAAGCCCTGGTTCCGCTCGGCAGCGCAGCCGGCGCGGGCAGGGAGGGAAGGGCGGTTCGGCATCGTCGCGCATTCTGCCGGACGCCCCGGTGCACCGGTGTGCCGGGGCCGGTGCCGCGTGCGCCGGGTGCCCACAAATGCACGCGTGGCAGGCGACAATCCCGCAGCGCATTGCACCGCGCTGCACCGCATGCCCGGCACCGCAACCCACGCACCGGAACCCCCCCCACGTGATCCTTCGCCATTCGTTCGAGCCGCCCGACAACGCCCGCCTGGCCCACCTGTGCGGCAGCCTCGACGCTCACCTGCGCCGCATCGAGCAGGCTTTCGATGTGAGCATCTCGCGCCGCCATGAGTTCTTCCGCATCGAAGGGCCGAAGGCGCCGGCCGAGCTGGGCATGGCGTTGTTGCAGGCGCTGTACGAGCATGCGCTGCAACCGATCAGCGAAGAGCAGCTGCAGCTTGCCCTGGCACAGGCCCGCGCCCAGCCGCCGGTGCCACGCGCGCGCCGGGCCGCTGCCGAAGACAGTGCGTCCGACATGCCGCCGACCGCACCGCCGCGCTCCGCTTTGCACGCCGCGTCCCACGCCGGGTCCCAAACCGTGTCCCACACCGTGTCCGATACCGCGCCGAACGACATCAGCCTGCGAACCCGACGCGCCGATGTGACCGGCCGTACGCCCAACCAGATCACCTACCTGCGCAACATCCTGGCCCACGATGTGACCTTCGGCATCGGCCCGGCCGGCACTGGCAAGACCTTTCTCGCCGTGGCCTGCGCGGTCGATGCGCTCGAACGCAGCGCGGTGCAGCGCATCGTGCTCACGCGCCCGGCGGTCGAGGCTGGCGAGCGCCTGGGCTTCCTGCCCGGCGACCTGGCCCAGAAGGTCGACCCGTACCTGCGCCCGCTCTACGACGCGCTGCATGACCTGATGGGCGCCGACAAGATGGCCCGCGCGATCGAGAAGGGCACGCTCGAAGTGGCGCCGCTCGCGTTCATGCGCGGGCGCACGCTGAACCATGCGTTCGTGATCCTCGACGAGGCGCAGAACACCACCGCCGAGCAGATGAAGATGTTCCTCACGCGCATCGGCTTCGGCACGCGCGTGGTCGTCACCGGCGACGTGAGCCAGATCGACCTGCCGCGTGGCACCGAAAGCGGGTTGATCGAGGCCGAGCGCGTGCTGCGCCGCGTGCGCGGCATCGCGACCACGCGCTTCACGTCGGTCGACGTGCTGCGCCACCCGCTGGTGGCGCGCATCGTCGAAGCCTACGACGCTGCGCGCACCGTTGTGGTGTGACGCGGCTGCCTCGCCTGCCGCGCTGCCGCTTCGTTCCCCGCTCCGTGACGCGACCCTCGACATGCGACCCGCGCTGACCCTGTCGCTGCAGTTCGCAGACGCCTCCGACCGCGCACTGTTGCCGCGTCACAAGGTCGCGCGCTGGGTGCGGGCGGCGCTCACGGTGCCCGGCGAGATCACGGTGCGCATCGTCGGCGCGGAAGAGGGCCGCGCGCTGAACCGCGACTACCGCACCAAGGACTACGCAACCAACGTGCTCACTTTCGATTACGCGCACGCGCCGGTCGTTGTGGCCGACCTGGTGTTGTGTGCACCGGTCGTGCAGCGCGAAGCTGCCGAGCAAGGCATCGGCCTGCAGGCGCACTACGCCCACCTGCTGGTGCACGGCACGCTGCATGCACAGGGCCATGACCATGAACTCGACGCACCCGCCCGCGTGATGGAAGCGCGCGAGAGCGAGGTGATGCGCTCGCTCGGGTTCGGCGACCCGTACGCCCGCGCGCAATGACGCCCGTGATGGCGGGCGTGCTGCCTCTGGTCGACGCCGGCCTGCGCGGCGCGCTCGTGGCCACGCTGGTGCTGGTCGGCATGCTGCTGGCACGCGACCACCGCCGGCACCTCGCCGGGCGCACCGGCATCGCGTTAATGGCCGGGCTGTTGGTGCAGACGCTCGCGACCTTGCCGCCCGTCGAGCAGGGCTGGTCGATCCTCTGGCAGGCGCCCCTCGTGGGCTTCTCGATCGGCAATTCGGTGTTGTTCTGGTTGTTCGCCCGCTCGCTCTTCGACGACGACTTCGCGGCGGGCCCGGCCGAGCTTGTCTTGTGGCTGGCCGTCGTCGCGATCGGTGCCACGTTCTGCGCGTGCCTTGCCGAGTTCGGCCCGTTGGCCGCGCCGACGAGGCTGCTGAAGTTTGCACTGCGCTGGGTGCCGGTGGTGTTCGCAGCGCTCGCCATCGTCGCCGCGGTGACGCATTGGCGGGGCGACCTCGTCGAGCGCCGGCGCCGCCTGCGCGCCTTCATCGTGGTCGGGGGGTCTGCGTATGCGTTGACGATGGCCGCGTTGCGGCTCCAATCGCCCACCGGCGTGCTGTCGGCCGAGGCGGCGGGCTTCGATGTGGGGGCGCTGCTGCTCGTGGCGTTCGGCAGCGCGCTCGCCATGCTCCGCATCGCCGATGGTGGCTTGCTGGTGAACCGTGCGGTGCCCGGCCATGCACCGCCTACGGCTGCGCTGACGCCAGCAGCCGATGTGCTCGACCCGCCCGCCTTGCCGGGCGCCAACCCGCCCGATGCCGCCGACCTGCGCATCGTCGAAGCACTCGAGCGCGCCATGGCGCGCGACCGCGCCTACCGAATCGACGACCTCACGCTCGGCGTGCTCGCACTCAAGCTTTCGGTGCCCGAGTACCGCTTGCGCCGCGCCATCAACCGGCACCTGGGCCACCGCAACTTCAACGCCTACATCAACGGCCTGCGGCTGGCCGAGGCGCGTGCTGCGCTGGCCGACCCGGCGCGCCGGGCTGCGAGCGTGCTCGAGATCGCCCTCAAAGCCGGCTTCGCGTCGGTCGGCCCGTTCAACCGGGCCTTCAAGGCGGCCAGCGGCATGACGCCGACCGACTACCGCGAGCGCGCGCTGGCCGATTCCTGAAGTCGGTCAGCCGATTCGTGCCCGCTTCAAGGCTCGGCCAGACGGCGCGGGCGGGACCGGTGATCGTGCCGTTCCACGGAGGCACGGTGCCTTCGAGAAGGAGCCCACGATCATGATGACCACCCTGACATTCACTCAGCGCGCACGCCGCCTCGCCCTGCTCTTTACCCTCGCGGCACCCATCCTGGCCGGTGCCGCCACGCCTGTGGGCATGTTGACGCTGCCCGAGGTGGCGCCCGATGGCCCGGTCACGGTGTTCTACCCCACCCAGACCGCCGAGGCCCCGGTACAGCGCGGCCCGTTCACGCTGAATCTGGCGGCCGACGCACCGCCGGCGCTCGGCAACCGCCGGCTGGTGGTCATGTCGCACGGCTCGGGCGGTTCACCGTGGGTCCATGCCGACATGGCCCGCGCACTGGTGCAGGCCGGTTTCGTGGTCGCAGCGCCGTTGCACCGCGCCGACAACTCGCGTGACCCGAGCCGGCCCGGCCCCGACAGCTGGGCGCTGCGGCCGGGCGAGGTGTCGCGCGCCATCGACGCGGTGGGGCGCGACACGCGCCTGGCCAAGTTGCTCGACCTCGACCGCGTCGGCGTGTACGGCATGTCGGCCGGTGGCCACACCGCGCTGTCGATGGCCGGTGGAAGCTTCTCGCGCGCCGGCTTCAAGCGGCATTGCGACGCCCACCTCGCGGAAGACTTCCAGGCCTGCGTTGGCCTGATCACGCAGCTGGGCGGCAACGCGCTGGACGGCATCAAGCTCGCGCTCGCCCGCGCGGTCATCGACTGGAAGTTCGATGACGACACACCACTGGTGCACCGCGACGCGCGTGTCGCCGCCGTGGTTGCCGCTGTGCCGGCGGCGGCCGACTTCGACCTGGCCTCGCTGGCCACGCCCGCCGTGCCGCTGGCGCTGCTCACGTCGGGCCGCGACACCTGGCTGGTGCCGAAGTTCCATGCCGAGCGCGTGCTGGCGGCATGCGCGCGCTGCGTGCGGCTGTTCGACCTGCCCGAGGGCGGGCATGGCGCCTGGCTGTCACCCCCGGTGCCGGTCCTTCCGGGGCTGGCCGGCGAGCTGCTGAACGACCCGAAGGGCTTCGACCGCACCGTGATGCGCAAGGCCGAGCAGGCCGTCGCGGGCTTCTTCGTGGCGCACGTGGTCGGCGCGGCCGACGTGCACGTGGTCGGCGCGGCCGCCGGGCTTGCTCAACGCGGCGTGGACCGCCCGAGGTAGCGCTTGCGCCAGAAGAACCAGCTCATGCCCACCCCGAGCACCAGCATCACCACGAACGTGACCCAGAAGCCGCGCATGCTGTGAATCAGCGGCAGGCCCTCGAAATTCATGCCGAAGAAACCCGTCACCAGGTTCAAGGGCATGAAGATCGCGGTCAGCACGGTGAGCGTGCGCATGATGTCGTTGGTGCGGTTGCTCTGCGCCGAGAAGTGCATCTGCACCGCCGCCTCGGCCGACGATTCGAGCCGGCGCACATGCGTGAGCACTCGCTCGATGTGCTCCAGCACGTCGCGCGAGCGCACCCGCAGCAGCTCGCGCTCGCGCTGCGGGCCGGGCTCGCTGGCAGGCGGCAGCTCATCGAGCGCGTCGATCCATTCGGTGACCGCCGCGCGCTGGTCTTCGCAGGTGTCTTCGAGCACATGCAACTGGATGCGCGAGTTCAGCATCGTCTGCCAGCCGTCGAAGCGGCCGTTCGGGCTGAACAGCTCCTGCTGCCATTCGTCGAGCTGGCGCGTGAGGAGCTTGCGCAGGTCGAGGTAGCTGTCGACCATGTGGTTGACCATGCGCAGCATCAGGTCGGCCGGGCTCGTGGGCATGCGCGTCGACGTGCGCGGCTCGCCCGGCGACGCCTGCTGTTCGAGGCGGTTCGCAAAGAAGTCGCGCACCTGACAGTCGGTCGGGTGCACGGTCAGCAGCACCTGGTCGAACACCACAAAGCCGACCGGGCTGGTGTCGATGCCCGGGCTCGCAGTGCCGGCGTGGCCGCTCGCGCCGTGGCCCGAGCCATGCGCCGCACCGTTGCCCGCTGCCTGGCCGGCCGCGAGCCGGCGGAACACCAGCATGTCGTACCACGAGGTGTAGTCGAAGTGCGACGGCAGCTGCGTGTTGAGCAGGTCCGACACATGCAGGTCCACGAGCTGCCCGCCGGTCCAATGTTCGAGTGCGGCCTGCACCATCGGCAGCGTCTGCTCGAACGCGCTGCGGCCGATGCCCACCCACAGGTAGCCGCTCGCGGGCGCGGCCTCGGGCAGTGCCGGCAGTTCGGTGAAGCGATCGGCGTCGATGTGGAAGATGCGCATGGCCGGGTCAGGCTCGAAGGCGGCGCCGGGTCAGGTGCGGGCTCAGATGCCGCGTCAGGCGCGGTCGATCAGGCGCGCCGCGTCGAGCGCGAAGTACGTCAGCACGCCGTCGGCGCCGGCGCGCTTGAAGGCGAGCAGGCTTTCCATCATCACGGCGTCGTGGTCGAGCCAGCCGTTCGCGGCAGCGGCCTTGAGCATGGCGTACTCGCCGCTCACCTGATAAGCGAAGGTCGGCACCTGAAACTCGTCTTTGACGCGCCGCACGATGTCGAGGTAGGGCATGCCGGGCTTGACCATCACCATGTCGGCGCCTTCGGCGAGGTCGAGCGCCACTTCGCGCAAGGCCTCGTCGGTGTTGCCCGGGTCCATCTGGTAGACCTTCTTGTTGCTCTTGCCCAGATTGCCGGCGGAACCCACCGCGTCGCGGAACGGGCCGTAGAAGGCGCTCGCGTACTTGGCGCTGTAGGCCATGATTCGGGTGTGGATCAGGCCGCGTGATTCGAGTGCGTCGCGGATCGCGCCGATGCGGCCGTCCATCATGTCGCTGGGGGCGACGATGTCGACGCCGGCTTCGGCCTGCACCAGCGCCTGTTGCGTGAGTACCGCCACGGTCTCGTCGTTCAGGATGTAGCCGGTCGCATCCAGCAGGCCGTCCTGGCCGTGGCTGGTGAATGGGTCGAGCGCCACGTCGGTCATCACGCCGAGCTCGGGGAAGCGCTTCTTCAACTCGCGCACCACGGTCGGCACCAGGCCTTCGGGGTTCAGTGCTTCGCGGCCATCTTCGGTCTTGAGCGACGCGTCGAGCACCGGGAACAAAGCCATCACCGGGATGCCCGCGCGCACGCATTCTTCGGCCACCGGCAACAACTGGTCGAGGCTGCGGCGTTGCACGCCGGGCATCGACTTCACGTCCTGCGTGATGCCCCTGCCGGCCAGCACGAACACCGGCAGGATCAGGTCGGACGCGTGCAGCCGGTGCTCGCGCACCAGCGCGCGGGTGAAGGCATCACGGCGCAGGCGGCGCGGCCGGCTGGCAGGGTAGGCGGGTGGGGTGTGCATGCAGTGGGTTGTCCGCAAAAAAGCTCGCTGTTCGGCCGGCCCGCCGACCGCTTTGTTGCCCCGGCGGCGTGGTTTTCGACTTCTGCTAGAGTCGTTTTTGGATGATATCCGCAAGGTGTTCGTCCCCTGCTTTTCCTCCCTGAGCAGGTGCCCGAACGTGTGACAGCGCAACGGCATTTCAAGCCCCGGTCTTCTGGCCGGGGCTTTTCTTATGCGCCCGATAATCCATCGATGCTCTGGATCAAAGCCTTTCATATCGTCTTCGTCGCGAGCTGGTTCGCCGGCCTCTTCTACATGCCGCGCTTGTTCGTGAACCTGGCGCAGGTTCAGGCCGACAGCCACGCCGAACGTGAGCGGCTGCTGATGATGGCGCGCAAGCTCTACCGTTTCAGCAGCCTGTTGATGGTTGCCGCGCTCGCGCTCGGCTTCTGGCTGTGGCTGAGCAACCGCGCGGCCTACCCGGGCGGCTGGCTGCACGTGAAATTGTTTCTCGTGGTGCTGGTGATCGGCTATCACCACGTGTGCCGCGCACTGCTGCGCACCTTCGAGCAGTTCACCAACAAGCGCAGCGAGCGCTGGTTCCGCGTCTTCAACGAGTCGGCGGTCCTGCTGTTCACGGCCATCGTCGTGCTGGTGGTGGTCAAGCCGTTCTGAGCGGCCCCGAACGGCCCAGTGGCATGACGCGCCATCGCAGTTCCGCTTCACCCCTGGCGGGGTTGTACGCCGCGCTCATCGTCTATGCGAGCCTGTACCCGTTCTCGGGCTGGCGCATTCCGGGCGTTTCGCTGTTCGACTTTCTGCAGCTGCCCTGGCCGCGCTGGTGGACCTGGTTCGACCTTGTTTCCAACCTGCTCGGCTACATGCCGCTCGGCGCGCTGTTGTTCGGCGCGAGGGTGCGTGGCGGCACGCCGGTGCGGGTGGCTTGTGCGCAGGCGGTGCTGGTGGCCGCGATGCTGTCGTTCACGCTGGAGACCCTGCAGAACTTCCTGCCGCAGCGCGTCGCGTCGAATGTCGACCTGGGCTCGAACGCGCTCGGCGCATTGCTCGGTGTGGGGCTGGGCGCGTGGGTGCATGCGCGCGGTGCTGTCGCCCGCTGGCAGGCCGCGCGCGACCACTGGTTCATCGGGCGCAGTGCCGGGGCGCTGGCCTTGCTGATGCTGTGGCCGGTGGGCCTGCTGTTCCCGCTGCCGGTGCCGCTGGCCATGGGGCAGGTGCTGCCGCGCGTGCAGGAGGTGATCTCGCACCTGCTGCAGGCCACGTCCGCCGGGCCGTGGTTCGAGGAATGGGCCGACACCGCTGCGCAGCGTTCGCCCCTCACGCCGGCGGGCGAGCTGTCGTTGATGATCCTGGGCCTGCTCGCGCCTTGCCTGCTGGCGTTTTCGGTGGCGCGCCCCGGCTGGCGGCGGCTCGTGCTGGTGCTGGGTGCAGCGGGCCTGGGCGCGCTGGCCACGACACTGTCGACCGCGCTGAACTTCGGCCCCGAGCATGCGCTGGCCTGGGGCACACCGCAGGCGCTGGCGGCGCTGTGCTTCGCCGTGGCGGCGGCCGCGGTGCTGAGCCACCTGCCGCAGCGTGCGGCGGCCGCGCTCGGCCTGGTGGCGCTCACGGCCCTCGTCACCGTGGTGGCGCAGGCGCCGTCGGACCCGTATTTCGCGCAAAGCCTGCAAGACTGGGAGCAGGGCCGCTTCATCCGCTTCCATGGTGCGGGGCGCTGGGTCGGCTGGCTGTGGCCCTATGCGGCCATTGCCTACCTGATGTTGCGAGTCTCAGGGCGCGATGCAGACCGCGAGGATGAACGTGACAACGCGCGCGGCGGCGAGCACCGCAAGCGCCCTTCTAAAATGCCGGCATGAGTTACTACCAGCGACACATCTTCTTCTGCCTGAACCAGCGTGAGAACGGCGAGGCCGCCTGTGCGCAACAGGGCGCGCAAGCCGGCTTCGACCACTGCAAGTCGCGCGTCAAGAAAGACAAGCTCACCGGCCCCGGTGGCGTGCGCGTCAACAAGGCCGGGTGCCTGGACCGCTGTGCCGGCGGCCCGGTGGCCGTGGTCTACCCCGAAGCGGTCTGGTACACGTTTGTGGACCAGCACGACATCGACGAGATCGTCGACTCGCACCTCAAGAACGGCGTGGTCGTTGACCGCCTCGTGCTGCCCGCCGACGTGGGCCGCTGATTGCGCGCTGATTCCGCGCTGATTCCGCGCCGATTCCCTTCCGTCACACCCCGATGAACACGAACACCGAACGCCGCATGGTGGCGGGGCCTGCCGGTCTCATCGAATGCGCCGTCGACCTCCCGGCAACCGCCGCGCTCGGCACCGCGGTGGTCTGCCACCCGCACCCCCAGCATGGCGGCACGATGGACAACAAGGTCGTGCAGACCTTGGCCCGCGCGTTCGTGCAGCTCGGCTGGCGCAGCGTGCGCTTCAACTTTCGCGGCGTCGGCGCGTCACAGGGTGCATGGGATGACGGTGTCGGCGAGATCGACGACGCCTTGGCCGTGATCGTGGCAACGCGCGAACAAGAAACGCCGCTCATGCTCGCTGGCTTCTCGTTCGGCGGCTTCGTCGCAGCAGCTGCTGCGGCCCGCTTGCCAGAGACCGAGCGGCCGCAGCGCCTGGTGCTGGTCGGCCCGTCGACCCAGAAGCAGCAAGTGCCTGCTGTGCCGGCCAACACGCTGGTCATTCACGGTGAAACCGACGACGTGGTGCCGCTCTCGGCCACGCTGGCCTGGGCGCGCCCGCAGGCTTTGCCGGTGGTCGTGTTCCCCGGTGTCGGGCACTTCTTTCACGGCCAGCTCGGCCTGCTCAAGAGCGTGGTGCTGCGGGAACTGCAGCCGCGCACGCTGCTCTGATCCTTTTTCTTCGCGCTGCCGCTCGGCACCTTGCCCTGTGCGTTGCCCGCTGCGTATTCCTCTCCTCACCGGTATCTCAATGAAACGATTGTTCAGTCTTGTCTTTTCCCTGTTCGTGGCCGGCGCCGCCTTTGCGCAGGCGCCGCTCGCGCCCGAGGTGGCGGCCAAGAGCTTTCTCGTGCTCGACCTCACCAGCAACCAGGTGCTGGCCGAGCGCGAGGCCGACACCCCGGCCGACCCCGCGTCGCTGACCAAGTTGATGACCGCGTACGTGGTCTTCACGGCCATCAAGGACAAGAAGCTCACGCTGGAGCAAACGCTGCCCGTCTCGAAGCGCGCCTGGGAAGAGCGCAAGGGCGGCGGTTCGCTGATGTTCATCGACACCACGATGACACCCAAGGTCGACGAACTGCTGCGCGGCCTGATCGTGCAAAGCGGCAACGACGCGGCGGTGGCGCTGGCGGAAGGCGTAGGCGGCACCGTCGAGCAGTTCGTCGGGATGATGAACCGCCAGGCGCAGGCCTTCGGCTTGAAGAACACCACGTTCAAGAATGTTGCGGGCCTGACTGAGGCCGGCCACAAGAGCACCGCGCGCGACCTGGCGGTGATTGCCGGCCACATCATTCGCGACTTCCCCGAGCTGTTCACGTACTACTCGCTGAAGGA
This sequence comes from Rhizobacter sp., assembly GCA_025350965.1. Taxonomy (GTDB): domain Bacteria; phylum Pseudomonadota; class Gammaproteobacteria; order Burkholderiales; family Burkholderiaceae_C; genus LMDS01. The sequence goes on along the minus strand of JANXWV010000014.1, from coordinate 13,950 downwards.
CTACAAGTACAACAACATCTCGCAACCGAACCGCAACCTGCTGCTGCGCCGTGACCCGTCGGTCGACGGCATGAAGACCGGCTACACCGAGGCCGCAGGTTATTGCCTCATTGCGACCGCGCAGCGCGAGTTCCCGAACCTGGGTGTCGGTGGCACCGCACCCGGCAAACGCCGCGTGTTGACGGTGGTGCTCAACACCACGTCGATGGAGGCACGCGCCAACGAGAGCCAGAAGCTCCTGAACTGGGGCTTCCAGTCGTTCGACGCGATGCGCCTGTTCGACGACACCCAACCCATCCTCACCGCCGAGGTCTGGAAGGGCAAGGCCAAGCAAGCGAAGCTCGGCGCCGATGGCGCGCTCATCGTCACCGTGCCCAAGGGTGAGGGCGGCAAGCTGCAGACCAAAGTCGAGCGCACCGAGCCGCTGATGGCGCCGCTCGCCAAGGGCCAGCGCATCGGCACGATCAAGGTCACCACCACCAGCGGCACGGCAGTGGCCAGCGTGCCGCTGGTGGTGCTCGAAGCGGTCGAGCCCGCCGGTGTGTTCGGCCGCGCGTGGGACGCCATTCGCCTGTGGATCAAGTAAGCTGAACCTTCACCTGTGGGAGCCGCCATGCAAACCATCCCCGACACGCTGTGCTACCTGAACGGCGCGTACAGCTCGCTGCGAGACGCGAAGGTGTCGGTGCTCGACCGGGGCTTCATCTTCGGCGACGGCATCTATGAAGTCGTGCCGGCCTATGGCGGCAAGCTGTTCCGCTTCGACGAGCACATGGCGAGGCTGAACCGCAGCCTCGCCAAGTTGCGCATCGCCAACCCGCACAGCGCTGCGGAGTGGCTGGTGCGCTGCCGCAAGCTGCTGGCAGCACTCGTCGAGACCACCGGCGCGGCCGACCAGCTCGTCTACATCCAGATCACGCGCGGCGTGGCGCTGCGCGACCACGTGATGCCGGCCGACATTGCGCCCACGGTCTTCATGATGTGCAGCGCGATGAAGCCGCCGTCGCCTGAGCAGCGCCACCGAGGTGTGGCCTGCGTGAGCGCACGCGACTTCCGCTGGGAGCGCGGCGACATCAAGAGCATTTCGCTGCTCGGCAACGTGCTGGCGCGCCAGATCAGCGCCGACCACGGTGCGGCCGAGACCATCATGTTCCGCGACGGCCACCTGACCGAGGCCGCAGCGTGCAACGTGTGGGTCGTGCACGAAGGCGCGCTGCTCGGCCCACCGAAGAGCGAGCACGTGCTCGAAGGCATTCGATACGACCTGATCCGCGAGCTGTGCGAGGAAGAAGGCATGGCCTACAACCTGCGCCCCATCGCCGAGGCCGATGTGTTCAGCGCCGACGAACTGCTGCTCAGTTCCGCCACGAAAGAGGTGCTGGCCGTCACCACCCTCGACGGGCAAGCCGTGGGCCACGGTGCGCTGCGCGGCAAGCCCGGGCCGGTGTATGCGAAGTTGTTCGAGGCGTATCAACGCGCCAAGCTGGCTCAATCGATCTGAACCCGGAAGCCGCATGCAAGACATCCCGCCCGAACAGTCGCTCGTCGAGTACCCATCGAAGTTTCCCATCAAGGTGATGGGCTTGAACGCCGACGGTTTCGTGCACGCGATCGTCAGCATCGCGAAGCAGTTCGACCCGGCCTATGACGCCGCCACGGTGGAGCTGCGGCCGAGCAAGGGCGACAAGTACCTGGGCATCACCGTCACGGTCACTGCCACCAGCCGCGAGCAACTCGACGAGCTGTACCGCACGCTCAGCACGCATCCGATGGTGAAGATGGTGCTTTGAGGCGCGCCGCATGTCCACGGTGACCGCCGAACTGATCGATGCCCTGGCTTTCGCCGCCCACAAGCACCGAGACCAGCGCCGCAAGGACGCGCAGGCGTCGCCCTACATCAACCACCCGATTGCACTGCTGCGCGTGCTGGCGGTGGAGGCGCGCGTGACCGATCGGCTGGCGCTGCTGGGCGCGCTGCTGCACGACACCGTGGAAGACACGCAGACGACCGAAGCCGAGCTGGCCGAGCAGTTCGGCGCCGACGTGGCGGCGGTGGTGATGGAGGTGACGGACGACACGACGCAGCCGAAAGCGCGCCGCAAGGAGCTGCAGGTGGAGCATGCACCGCACCTGAGCCGCGCCGCGCGTCTCGTCAAGCTGGCCGACAAGACATGCAACTTGCGCGACATGGCGGTGCACCCGCCGGTGGGTTGGCCGCTCGAGCGGCGCCGCGAATACTTCGACTGGGCGGTGCGCGTGGTGGCCGGTTTGCGCGGAACGCACGCCGGCCTGGAAGCGCTCTTCGACCAGGCCGCAGCCGGGCGACCGTGACGCCCGCCACCTTGCGCGCCCTCGGCCGCGTGGCCTATGAGCCTACGCTCGCCGCGATGCGCGCCTTCACCGAAACCCGCACGCCGGACACGACGGACGAGATCTGGCTCTGCGAGCACCAGCCGGTCTACACGCAGGGCCTGGCTGGAAAGGCCGAGCATGTGCTGAACCCACATGGCATTGCCGTCGTGCAGACGAACCGCGGTGGGCAGGTCACGTACCACGGGCCGGGGCAGGTGGTGGCGTACCCGCTGGTCGACCTGAAGCGCTTGAACATCTACGTCAAGGAGTATGTCTACCGGCTGGAAGAGGCGGTGCTGCGCACGCTGATGCACTTCGGCGTGACGGGCCACCGCGTGGCCGGTGCGCCCGGCATCTACGTGAGGCAGGGCGACCCTTTCGGCCACGCCGCGCTCACCGGGCCGCGTATCGATGCGTTCCAGGGCCTCGCCAAGATCGCCGCGTTGGGCATCAAGGTGAGCCGGCATTGCACCTACCACGGCGTGGCGCTGAACGTGGTGATGGACCTGGCGCCCTTCGACGGCATCAACCCGTGCGGCTACGCCGGCCTGCAAACGGTCGACCTTTCTACAATCGGCGTTCAGGTGGCATGGGAAGAGGTGGCCGAGGTGCTCGGCCGCCAGCTCGCCGGCCGCCTCAGCCTTTGACGAGATTGCCCACATGACGACCGAGAACGTGACGCGCGACGCGCAGGCTCCCTACGACGCGACGGTGAAGCAGAAGTCACAAGCCAAGACCGCGCGCATTCCGATCAAGATCGTGCCGGCCGAGGCGCTGAAGAAACCCGACTGGATTCGGGTGAAAGCCGGCTCGCCGAGCACGAGGTTCTACGAGATCAAGCAGATACTTCGCGAGCACAAGCTGCACACGGTGTGCGAAGAAGCCTCGTGCCCGAACATCGGCGAATGCTTCGGCAAGGGCACGGCTACTTTCATGATCATGGGTGACAAGTGCACGCGGCGCTGTCCGTTCTGCGACGTGGGCCACGGCCGGCCCGACCCGCTGGACGCCGACGAACCGCTGAATCTGGCGAAGACGATCGCGGCGCTGAAGCTCAAGTACGTGGTCATCACGAGTGTCGACCGCGATGATCTGCGCGATGGTGGCGCGGCGCACTTCGTTGACTGCATTCAGAAGACCCGCGAGCTGTCGCCGCTCACGCAGATCGAGATCCTCACACCCGACTTTCGCGGCCGCATGGACCGCGCTCTCGAGATCCTGAAGGCCGCGCCGCCTGACGTGATGAACCACAACCTCGAGACCACGCCGCGCCTGTACAAGGAGGCGCGCCCCGGCTCCGACTACGCCTACTCGCTGAACCTGCTGAAGCGCTTCAAGGAATTCGCGCCGCACGTGCCCACCAAGAGCGGCGTGATGGTCGGCCTGGGCGAGACCGACGAAGAAATTCTGCAGGTCATGCGCGACATGCGCGAGCACCAGATCGACATGCTCACCATCGGCCAGTACCTGGCGCCCAGCGGCCATCACTTGCCGGTGCGGCGCTACGTGCACCCCGACACCTTCAAGATGTTCGAGCGTGAAGCCGCCGCCATGGGCTTCACCCACGCGGCGGTCGGTGCGATGGTGCGCAGCAGCTACCACGCGGACGAACAGGCGCACAAGGCGGGTGTCGGGGCGAGCCAGAAGACAGCCTGAATGTTGTGACGGCGGCCCGGAGCCCGCTGCCCGCTCCCGGTGGCTCGCGTCACGCCGCCCGGCTGACCGTTGCCCGGTTGGGCGTCTTCCACATCGACACCAGCACACCCCCGGCGATCAACCCGAAGGTCATGGTCAGCGATATGACGGGTGGGAACTTGCCGATGAAGCCTGCCAGAAAGATCTTCGTGCCGATGAAGACGAGCACCAGCACGAGCGCGTACCCCCAGCGTGCGGCTGGTGGTCGGCAGCTCGGACGATCTGCCCAAGCTGGTGGTGCGCAGCCCGATCCAGCCCGTCATCGACGAGCCGCACTTGCGACTGTCGTGTCACGAAGGCGAGATCGGCGACCTGCTGGCCGACCTTGCATTGCATCGGCTCGACCTGGTGCTCGCCGATCCGCCTGCACCGCCCAACCCCAACGTGCGTGTCTACAGCCACTCGCTGGGCTCATCGCCCCTGGCCTGGTACTGCTCTCCGGAGCTGGCGGCAGCCGCCCGGCGGGGCTTCCCGCATTCGCTCGCGAAGGTGCAGTGCTCTTGGCGACCGGGCACGCTGCGGTGCGAGCGTCGCTCGACCAATGGTTCGAGCGACTGAGTATTCGCCCGCGCGTGGTCGGCGAGTTCGAAGACAGTGCGTTGCTGAAGACTTTCGGCGCGAGTGGCATGGGCGTGTTCCCAGCGGTCGAGAGGGTCCACGAGGAGTTGACGAGTCGCGATGGCGTGAAACGGATCGGGGCCTGCGAAGGCGTCAGCGAGCAGTTCTTCGCCATGGGTACCGAGCGAAGGGTTCAACACCCGCTGGTGCAGCGCATCGTGAGCGGGCGGGTCGACTGACGGCGATGTGAACGCCGTGCCGCTGTGGCCCGACGACACTTCGCGCCCGCGCCGACGAGCACGCGGCGCAACTTTTCTTTGGGCCTGATGCGCCTCAGGTCTGCGCGATCAGCGCTTCGATCAACCCGTGCAACGCCGCGAAGTCGGGCTCACCGACGAAGCGCTTGACGATCTCGCCGTGCTTGTTGATCAGCACGCTGGTGGGCGTGAGCTCGACCGCGCCGAAGCCGTGGGCGACTGCGCCGGTGTTGTCGATCACTACCCCGAACGGCAAGTGGTGCGCCTCGGCGAACCGAATCACATAGGCCGGCGGGTCGTACCGCATCGCCACCGCCAGTGTTTGGTAGCCGCGCGAACTGAACTTTTCGTGCGTTGCAGTCAGCTGCGGCATCTCATGCACGCAGCTTGCGCAACTCGTGGCCCAGAAGTTCACGAGCACGACCTGGCCACGCAATGCCGCCAGGCTGGAAGTGCGGCCGTCGAGCAACGTGTACGTGACATCGGGCGCCATTCTGGCCGCCGTGCCGCGTGTTGCAAGGAACCCGCCGCCAGCGCCGACAGCGAGGAACACAATGATTGCGGCAATGGTGCGGGTGGGTTTCAACAGGAGTCTTTCATGCAACGCAGAAAGTTTATGTCACGTGTGGCCGTGGCCCCGGCGCTGGGGGCAATCGGGTTCGCGCCGTGGGTTCGTGCCGCCGGTGTCAGCGAAGGCGACGCAGCGCTCGGTGTGCGCGCTGCACTCGAGCGTGGTGCGGTTGCGGCGGTCGGCTTGCTAGGGCGCAGCGGTGGCTTTCTGGACAACCCGAAGGTGCGCATCGAACTGCCCGGCTTCCTGCGGGACGCGGCCAAGTTGCTCGAATTCACCGGCCAGCGCGGGCGCATCGACGAGCTCGTGACAGCCATGAACCGCGCGGCCGAGGCCGCCGTACCCGAGGCGAAAGCGATGCTCGTGAGCGCAGTCAAGTCGATGAGCGTGAAAGACGCGCTGGGTGTGGTGAGCGGCGGCGACACATCGGTGACCGACTTCTTCGTCGGCAAGACGCGCTCGCCCCTCGGCGTGCGCTTCCTGCCTATCGTGACGCGGGCAACCGAGAAGGTGTCGCTCGCCGCCAAGTTCAACTCGGTGGCGGGCAAGGCCGCCGACATGGGCCTGTTGCGCAAGGACGATGCGAACATCGAAAAATACGTGACCGGCAAGGCACTCGATGGCCTGTACCTGATGATCGGCGAAGAGGAGCGCAAGATCCGCGCCGATCCCGTCGGAACCGGCAGCGCGATTCTGCGCAAGGTGTTCGGCTAGAGCGCCATCCGGGCCACCGCGAGGTGGCCCGCTCAGTTACAGCCCCTTCGACAGCTCGAACATCAACGCCGACGGCAGCGAACTCGCCAACGCGTCGCGCCCGACACGGGCTACCGGCGAGCCGCTGAAGCCCGACATCTCGAAGGTCGTGCCTTCTTCGATGATCTCGATGAACACGAAGTCGGGCACTTCCTTGGCTATCTCTTCGCGGAAATTCGCAAAGCGCTCGCCGCTCTGGATCGACTCGATGATGATGGCGTGGGGCAGGCCCTCACGGCAGAACACCACTGCCTCGTCCACCGAGTTCACGAAGTCGACGATCAGGCTCATGTTGCGCAGCGCGTCGCGGATCTGAACCCGCATTTCGCGCCGTGACGCCACCACGAGCACATGGCTGCCGGCCAGCGGCTGCGAGTTGGTGGACGGCGCGAAGCCGTCGTTCAACTCCAGCGCGCTCACACCTTCGATTTCGGTGCTCGCGGTGCGCGGAAATTCCAGCACCAGCGTGGAATAGTGGTCCTCATCGGTGCGCTCGACGATCAAACCCATCGTCCACGCGGTTTGCTCGAGCAAACGCCAGGTCAACGAATCGAGTGCTCGCGGCTTGTCGGCGTTGCGCCCGTCGGCCAGTTCATCGACTGGCCGGTGCGCGAACCGACACGCCAGCCGGGCGTGCGTGGGCCAGGGCTTGATGTCGATGCTGAAGTCGATGCGCGACTGCGCGTTCGCCAGCGCCCAGTCGACGGTTGAGTTGAGCAGGCTGAACAGGAGCGAAGCATCGACAATCACCTCGGCTGGCTTGAGCACCGGCTTCAGCGTGATGCCCCGGGCCTGTGTTTCGCGGCCGCGGTGGGCGAGCACGCCGTTGAGCACGTCGGAAAGCTGCATGCGCTCGTGCGATTGGCGCAGCCGCCCCGACGCAAAACGCGTGAGTTGCTGGCCGATCATGCCGGCCTGGCGTGCGGCCTCGACTTCGTCACGCAGTTCACGCAAGCCATTGCGGTCGATGCGGCCGGTATTGGTCAGTGTGTTCACGCGCTCCAGCGCTGCCGTCAGCGGCCCCGCAACCTCTGCGCCGATCTGGGCCAGCAACTGATGCAGGCGTTTGATTTCCTGCTGGTGCGCTTCGGCAGGCACCGCCGACATGGCGGCTTCTTGCGTGGCCGACGGGCGGCCGATGTCTGACATGTCCATGAAATACCTTCTTTCGCCTGTGTCGCTCATCAACCCGGCCCTTGCGTTCGCTGAGCGCTCCATACGTTGCCCGGTTCGGGCTGGATGCAGCGTAGGCGGTGTCTTTGGGGTGTGGACGGGTGCCTGAGTGATATCGAGTTTCGCCCCCGATTCTTGCGAGCGCCAGAGACGAAATGGCAATCTCCCCCGGCTCGGGGGGTGCGAAATTCACGTTCTGTGACAAAGATGCCAAGGCGCGGCATCAACCGCACACTTTCGGGGCCACACGGCACCGCGCTGCCCGCCAACCGTGCAGCCGATTCGGGCCTTTTCAAATGGCGCGGGCGGTGCGCAGCGCGGCGATGTCGGCGTCAGCGAGACCGAATTCGCGCAGCACAGCGTCAGTGTGTTCGCCCAGCAGCGGTGGAGCACTGCGGTATTGGACTGGCGTCAACGACATCTTGATCGGGCTGGCGACCAGCCGCACGTTGCCGGCCAGCACATGCGGCACGCTCACGACCATGTCGCGCTGTTGAACCTGCGGGTCGGCAAACACCTCGGCGAGGTCGTTGATCGGCCCGCACGGCACCTTGGCGGCTTCGAGCGCGGCCAGCCACACGGCACGCGGCTGGGCCTTCAGCAAGGCTGCCAGCATGGGTACAAGAATGGCTCGGTGACGCACGCGGTCGGCGTTGCGGGTGAAGCGGGCGTCTGCGGCGATCTGCGGTTGCTCGGCCACGTCGCAAAACTTGGCGAACTGCGTGTCGTTTCCGACAGCAAGAATCATGTGCCCGTCGCTCACTTCAAACACCTGGTACGGCACGATGTTCTGGTGCGCGTTGCCGATCCGCTGGGGTGCCACGCCGGTCACCAGGTAGTTCGCTCCGAGGTTGGCGAGCATCGCCACCTGCGTGTCGAGCAAAGCCATGTCGATCGACTGCCCGCAGCCGCTTGCCTGTGCATGGCGCAGTGCGGCCAGGATGGCTGTGCAGGCATACATGCCGGTGAACAGGTCGGCCACGGCCACGCCCACCTTCTGCGGGCCGCCACCCGACGCGTCGTCGGCGATTTCGGCGCGCGACGGGCCGGTCACACTCATCAGGCCACCCATCCCCTGCACGGCGTAGTCGTAACCGGCGCGCTCGCGGTACGGGCCGGTCTGGCCGAAGCCGGTGATTGAGCAGTACACGAGGCGCGGGTTGAGCGCATGCAGGCTGGCCCAGTCGAGGCCGTATCGCGCCATGTCGCCGACCTTGTAGTTCTCGACGAACACATCGCTTTGCAGGGCCATGCGCCGCACCAGCGCCTGGCCCTCGGGGTGGGCGATGTCGACGGTGATTGATCGCTTGTTGCGGTTCGCGCCGAGGTAGTAGGCGGCTTCGGCGGTGTCGCTGCCAGCACTGTCCTTGAGAAACGGTGGGCCCCAGCCGCGGGTGTCGTCACCGCCGGGCGTGCCCGGGCCGGGCGGGCGCTCGACCTTGACGACATCGGCGCCGAGGTCGGCCAGAGTCTGCGTGCACCACGGGCCGGCCAGCACGCGCGACAGGTCGAGCACGCGCACGCCAGACAAAGGCTGCGCGGGCGAGGGCGGTTCGTCGGGCGTCATGGCCTTCATTGTGAGGCAGGCTCCTGCGTCGACCGGCCGGGATAATGCGCTGATGACGAGAGTGAAAAGCAGCCTCGCTGCAATGGCATTGGCGGGGGGCGCGGCCTGCAGCCCGACCCTGAATTGGCGCGAGTTCACTCCTGAGGCCAGCGGCATCGTCGCCAGTTTCCCGTGCCGGCCCGACCGGGTGGAGCGCAAGGTGATACTGGCCGGCGCCGGCCGACAGATGGTGCTGCTGGCGTGCGAGGCCGGTGGCATGACCTTCGCATTGGCGTTCGTTGACGCGGCCGACCCCGCTGGCGTGGCCGCAACGCTCACCGAGTTGCGCATCGTCGCGCTGCGCAACGTGCAGGCCGACGCGACGCAAATTGTGCCGGCGCAGGTGCCCGGCATGACGCCGAACGCTGCGGCATTGCGCGTGTCGGGTGCAGGCCGGCTTTCCGATGGGGCCGCGGTGCGCACCCACGCTGCATTCTTCACGCGCGGGTTGCGGGTCTATCAGGCCACGGTGATCGGCGCCGAGCCACCGCTGCCGGCCGTGCAAACCTTTTTCGATGCGTTCAAGTTTCCGGGATGAGCGCGATGGCACACACCGCGCGGCACGCTTTGTCCGGTTGCGCTGTCGGCGTTTCGCGGGGCGCCAGCGTTGTTGGCAGGCTGCTGCGGCGCATCTTATGTGTGGTTTTTGTGCCGCGCCGTGGAGCCGCGGACCCCGAAACTGAATTCGGCACGCTGAACTGCCGATAGATTCGCGCCATGCCCGGTTTGATGATCATTGCCCATGCACCACTGGCGTCTTCGCTGAAGGCGGTGGCCGCGCACGCGTTCCCCGACTGCGCGCAACTGGTGCAGGCGCTTGACGTGTCGCCAGACATGGCGCCCGAGCTGGTGGAGCAGCTTGCGCGTGACATGCTGTCCGGCGTGCGAACGCCGGAAGCCTTGATCCTCACCGACGTTTTCGGCGCCACGCCCTGCAATGTGGCCCAGCGACTGGGCGACGGCACGCTGGTTAGGGTGATTGCAGGAGTCAACGTGCCGATGCTGTGGCGTTCGCTTTGCTACCTGAACGAGCCGCTCGAAGCGGTTGTGATGCGGGCCATGGCCGGCGCGACCCAGGGCGTCATGCAGGTGACCACCTCGAAACCCCAGAACCAGACACAGAAGCCCGGCGCCCATGATCAAGTGCACTCTCAGCATCAGCAATAAGCTCGGGCTGCACGCCCGCGCGTCGGCCAAGCTCACGAAGCTGGCAGGGTCTTTTCAGAGCGACGTGTTCCTGTCGCGCAATGACCGCCGCGTGAACGCGAAGAGCATCATGGGCGTGATGATGCTCGCCGCTGGCCTAGGCACCACTGTGGAGCTCGAAGTCGACGGGCCCGATGAGCAAATCGCAGCTGACGCCCTCGCCGCGCTCGTGAACGACAAGTTCGGCGAGGGCCACTAGGCGGCGTCACGTGCCCTTCACTGGTGAAGGAAGTGCTTGCGGTAGCGCGCCGGCAGGTCGTCGATGCGCAGAAGCATAGGCAGGTCGGCGGTGTTGAAGTCCGGATCCCACGCGGGCGCACCCAGCACCTTGGCGCCGCAGCGCAAATAGCCCTTGATGAGCGCTGGGGCTTCGACCGTCAGGTCATGGCGCAGTTCACCGACCGGCAGTGGCAAGCGGGGGTTGACGCGCCATTCGATGGGGGCGAGGTGGGTTTGTCGCAATTGCTCCCAAAGGCTGGCCGCGAAGTGGCCGCCATCACGCATGCTGACGCTGGCACAGCCGACCATGGTGTCGAGAGCGTTTCGGTGCATGAATTCCGCGAGCGCGCCCCACAACGCCATGATTACGCCGCCGGAGCGCCAATCCGGGTGCACACACGAGCGCCCCAGCTCGACCATCTTGGTGCGCAGCGGGCGCAGCCGCATGAGGTCGAACTCCCCTTCGCTGTAGAGCGCACCAACCCGCCGGGCGTTTGCCGGTGTCAGTACCCGGTAGGTGCCGATCACCGGGCCGGGGTCGCCTTCGCCGTCGGGTGCCCGCACCAGCAGGTGTTCGCAGTACGGGTCGAACATGTCGATGTCGTGCCCCGCCGGTGAGCCGCGCGGAACGGTCAGCCGTGCGCCCATCTCCTCGGCGAACACGCGATACCTCAGTTGCTGCGCCTGGCGAACGTCGTCTTCATCGCGCGCCCAAACCACGTTGAACCGAGGTTTGTCAGCCGCACTGTCCACTGCTGGTGTTTCGCGTCGGTGAAGTAACCTCCGCGGCGCAGCAGGTGCGCTGAGGTCGGCGAACGGAAACGTCGGCATTGGCAGGTCGCGCATGGTGAGCTCCGGAAAGGTGCAATAAAGATGCTCGCGGCCTGCGGTGACGCCGTCATGAACGCGGCATGACGCAGCCATGACAGGGCACCGCGCCGCACACTTCTTCACCTCGCAAATCCGGTTGCGACGCCGTGATGCGCGCTGCTAGCATCGATCACATGAGCTTTCAGGTGTTCGGTTTGCCGGTATCGCGAGGCGTCGCCATCGGGCGCGCCGTGCTTGTAGCGTCGAGTCGGGTAGACGTGGCGCACTACTTCATCACGGCCGACCGAATCGAGCCTGAAATCCATCGCCTGCGAGACGCGCGCGATGCCGTGGCCAATGAATTGACCACGCTTCAACGTGACCTGCCGGCCGAGGCGCCGGCGGAACTGTCCGCGCTGCTGGACGTTCACCTGATGCTGTTGCACGACGACTCGCTGACCGGCGCCACCAAGCACTGGATCGAAGATCGGCACTACAACGCAGAGTGGGCCCTGTCGGCCCAGCTCGAAGTGCTTGCGCGCCAGTTCGATGACATGGAAGACGAATACTTGCGCGAGCGCAAGGCCGACCTCGAGCAAGTGGTCGAGCGGCTGCTGCGCGCCATGGCACGCGGCGCTGCGTCGGCGTTCGCGCCTGCGCCCGGCGTGCGGCCACGCGACTTCGCTGGGGAAGACCCGCTCGTGATGGTGGCCAACGACATCGCTCCTGCCGACATGCTTCAGTTCAAGCGCAGTGTGTTCACTGGCTTCATCACCGACGTGGGTGGCAAGACCTCGCACACCGCCATCGTGGCGCGCAGCATGGACATCCCCGCAGTGGTGGGCGCGCGCGAAGCGAGCCGCATCATTCGGCAAGACGATTGGGTGGTCATCGACGGCGACGCCGGCATCGTGATCATTGACCCGTCCCCCATCGTGTTGGAGGAATACCGCTTCCGGCAACGCCAAAGCGACCTGAGTCGCGAGCGGCTATCACGCCTTCGACACACCCCGGCCATGACGCTCGACGGTAAGCGCGTCGAGTTGCTCGCGAACATTGAAATGCCCGCAGACGCAGCTGCGGCACTCGAGGCTGGCGCGGTAGGCGTTGGTCTGTTCCGCAGCGAATTCCTTTTCATGAACCGCGGCGGCGATTTGCCGGGCGAAGATGAGCAATTCGACGCCTACCGGGCGGCGGTTGAAGCCATGAACGGCTTGCCCGTGACCATTCGCACCGTCGATATCGGGGCCGACAAGCCACTGGACCGCATGTCCGCCAACGAACTGCGCCACGAACACGCCCTGAACCCGGCGCTTGGTCTGCGTGCCATTCGCTGGAGCTTGTCGGAGCCCGGCATGTTCCGCCAGCAGCTGCGGGCGATCTTGCGAGCCAGTGCATTCGGCAAGGTGAAGATACTCATCCCGATGGTTGCGCACATGAGCGAAGTTCGCTTGATCTTTGAAGCACTCGCCCGCGCCCAGCAACAACTCACCGATGCTGGCAAGGCATTCACCAAGGTGGAAGTGGGCGCGATGATCGAAGTGCCGGCTGCGGCGCTGGCACTGTCCTCCTTCCTGCGGCACTTCGACTTCGTCTCGGTTGGCACCAATGACCTCATTCAATACACGCTTGCCATCGACCGCGCGGACGAATCGGTCGCACACCTCTACGACCCATGGCATCCGGCCGTGTTGAAGTTGCTGGCTCAAACCATCGAACAGTCCGTTGCCGCTGGCAAGGGCGTGAGTGTGTGCGGCGAAATGGCGGGTGACCCCGGCTTCACCGAGCTTCTGCTGGCAATGGGGCTGCGAAGCTTCTCCATGCACCCATCACAAGTGGCCGCCATCAAACAGCGGGTACTCAGAACGGATGCGGGCAAGTGGGCGGCGCACCTCGGCGCGATCCTTTCGTCCGACGACCCGGAGCGACAGTGCGCGGCCACAGCGCTGCAAGTGTCCACATGACCGGTCGCATCCCGGTTTCTTCCACCAATGGGTCAGTGGTCGTTGACGGATCAGGAACGCATGCTATAGTCATGGTCTTCGCTGATAGCAGCAACCCGGAGCGAAAGCTAGGGCTGAAAGCAAGCAGCAAGAAGATCGAGATAGTCGAGTACTTGACAAGGATTTAGAAAACAAGTCATAATCGCTCTCTCAGCTGATAACTGCAGAATGCAGCAGCAGACACCGCAAGGTGAGTTCTTTAAAAACTAACAGCCGATAAGTGTGGGCGTTTGAATACGAGTGCCAAGAGATGTAAAAGTCTCGAGGTCTCATGGACTTTAAACGCTCACTGAATTGAAATTCATGCTGGTGTAAAAGCTAGCGGAAGTTCACTTCAATTCTTTGAGCAAAATATCAAGATCGAACTGAAGAGTTTGATCCTGGCTCAGATTGAACGCTGGCGGCATGCCTTACACATGCAAGTCGAACGGCAGCACGGGAGCAATCCTGGTGGCGAGTGGCGAACGGGTGAGTAATATATCGGAACGTGCCCAGTAGTGGGGGATAGCCCGGCGAAAGCCGGATTAATACCGCATACGACCTACGGGTGAAAGCGGGGGATCGCAAGACCTCGCGTTATTGGAGTGGCCGATATCAGATTAGCTTGTTGGTGGGGTAAAAGCCCACCAAGGCGACGATCTGTAGCTGGTCTGAGAGGACGACCAGCCACACTGGGACTGAGACACGGCCCAGACTCCTACGGGAGGCAGCAGTGGGGAATTTTGGACAATGGGCGCAAGCCTGATC
>JANXWV010000051.1 GCA_025350965.1 Rhizobacter sp. | reverse complement strand
CGAGAAGGCGATTCGTGCGCTCGAGCACGACCTGCTCGCCTTCGAGGTGCTCGGCGAGCCGCGCCGTGCGGCCTTCGAACAATCGGTCGCGCGTTACATCGACTTCTACCTCTCGCACATGGAGCTCGAAGAGAGCGAGATCCTGCCGCTCGCCGAGCGCGCGTTCAGTGCCGACGACTGGGCCGGTATCGACGCCGCGTTTCTGGCCAACCGTGACCCGCTGACCGGCCACCCGCCGGCCGAGGATTACCGGCCACTGTTCAGCAAGATCGTGCTGACCGCGCCGGCGCCGATCGGGCTGGGGCCGGAGCTGCGCTGAACCAAGGCATCAGCCCCGCGGCGCATAAACTGTGGGCTGATGAAAGCCATGATCCTTGCCGCAGGCCGCGGCGAACGCATGCGGCCGCTGACCGACCACACGCCGAAACCGCTGCTCGCGGTGCGTGGCAAGCCGCTGATCGAATGGCACCTGGAAGCACTCGCGCGTGGCGGGGTGAAAGAGGTCGTGATCAACACCGCGTGGCTCGAAGAGCGCATCGAGCAGGCGCTCGGCGACGGCGCGCGCTGGGGCCTGCGCATTCGTTATTCGATGGAAGGCCGCGACCATGGCGGCGCATTGGAGACGGCCGGCGGCATCGCCAAAGCCCTGCCGCTGCTGGTGAACCGCGCCGACGAGTGTTTCTGGTTGCTCTCGGGCGACATCTTCGCGCCCGATTTCCGCATCGACGCCGCTGCGGCCGACACCTTCCAGAACGGCAGCCACCTGGCGCACCTTTGGCTGGTGCCAAACCCGAGCTTCCACCCGCAGGGTGACTTCGGCCTCGGCGCTGACGGCCTGGGCCTGGCCGACACGCCCGGCCCCGACGGCCGGCGCTGGACCTACGCCAACCTGGCCGTGTGCCGGGCCACGCTGTGCGCGCACATCGTGCCCGGCACGAAGCTGCCGTTCGGGCCGCTGCTGTTCGAGGGCATGCGCGAACATCGCATCAGCGCCGAGCTCTACCGCGGGGTGTGGGAAAACGTGGGCACCCCCGATCAATTGCAGGCCTTGAACCGGGAACTATGATGCTTGCGGAAGCCTCCATTCCAGCCCCCACTCACCGAGGAGTTGCACGATGAACGCCAAGACCCTGGCCGCGGCCGCCGACGATGTCGAAACCGATGTCGGCAAGGCCATCAGCGGTGCCGAAGACATGCTCGCGCAGGCCGCCAACGCCACCGGCGAAAAAGCGGCCGAGCTGCGCGGCCGGGCGCTGGAACAGCTCAAGGCCTTGCGCGAAAAGCTGGCCGACGCGCAGCACACAGCACTTGAAAAAGGCAAGGCTGCGGCGCACGCCACCGACGACTACGTGCACGACCACCCGTGGCGTTCGATCCTCGCCGCGGCGAGCCTCGGCGTCGTGGTCGGCCTGCTGATCTCGCGTCGCTGAACCGAGCGTGTGAGAGTGAACGAGCCCGGCCTGCCGGAAGCGCTCGCGCGCTTCGGCGGCAGTGTGTTCGGCATGCTGCAGAACCGGCTCGAACTCGTCAGCCTCGAGCTCGGCGAGGCCGGCGGCCGGGTCGTGCTCACGATCATCGCGAGCTTCGCGGCGCTGCTGTTGTTGGGCGGCGCCGTGGCGGCGTTGTCGGCCTGGGTGGCGGTGGCGTTGTGGAGCACGCTCGGCCACGCCGTGCTGGGCTGGCTCGCCCTCGCCTACTTCGCTGCCGGTGCCGGCCTGTTGTGGTGGTTGCGCGCTCGTCTGCGCAACAGCCCGCCGCTGCTCGCCGACACGCTCGCCGAGTTGCGTGTCGACGCCGCCTTGCTGCGCGGTGAAACCGACGCGCGCAAACCGAACGAACGAGCCTGACGCCGATGGACCGACACGCCCAGAAGCAGGTGCTGCTGGCACGCATCGCCTACCAACGCATCGAGCTGCGGCGCGAACTGGCGCAGGTGCGCGAGGCTGCCACGGTGCCGCAGCTTTTGCGTACGGCGCTGGGCGGCGGTGGCCGCGGCTGGGTCCAGGCCCTGCTCGGTGCCAGCGGCACGGCCGGGGCCGGCTGGCTGGGCCAGGCGTGGTCGCTGCTGCGCCGATACCGGGTCGTGGCGACGCTGCTCGGCGCGGTGGCACCGGCCCTGGGCGGGCGCAGCCGCCGCCTCGTCAGGATCGGCCTGCTCGGCGCCGCGGCGTGGTTCGGCTGGCGCGCCGCCCGCACGCGCAGGCGCTGAGCACACGCCCACTCGGGCGCCCCGGGGTGGGTTGATCGCACGCGGTGCGCCGTTCGCTTCCAGCCGACGTCGGTACGAAGGAACGGGCACGCGCCATGCCGCACGCTCCGGCGCCACGCGGGCATCAGGGGCGCGCTACAGTGAGGCTATGAACGTTTTTGCAGACCGTCGCGCCCGGCTGGCGCAAGCCCTGCGCGCCGCGGGCGGCGGTGTGGCCGTGATTCCCACCGCACCCGAGCGCCAACGCAACAGCGACAACGACCACCCGTACCGGCACGACAGCTCCTTCCACTACCTGACCGGTTTCGACGAACCGCAGGCCTGGCTGGTGCTGAACGACAACGGCGAATCCACACTGCTGTGCCGCGAAAAAGACCCGGCGATGGAAATCTGGGACGGCCTGCGCCTCGGCCCCGCCGCCGCCCCGGCCGCGCTCGGCGTGAGCCACGCCGGCGACGTGGCCACGCTCGACAGCGTGATGCCCGAGTTGCTCGCCGGGCAGGCTGCGGTCTGGTTTCCGTTCGGCGTGCAGGCCACGCTCGCGGCGCAGGTCGACGGCTGGCTCGCCACGCTGCGTGCACGTGCGCGGCGCGGCGTGCAGGCGCCCACCAGCCAGCGTGATCTGTCACCGCTGCTCGCCGAACTGCGCTTGCGCAAGGACACTGAAGAACTGGCGCTGATGCGCGGCGCCGCCCGCATCAGCGCCGGCGCACACGCACGGGCGATGCGCTTCTGCGGCGAGCGTTTTCGCGCTGAGCCGCAGGGCAGCGTGCGCGAATACGAGATCGAAGCCGAGCTGCTGCACGAATTCCGCCGCCACGGCGCACAGAGCCCGGCCTACACGTCGATCGTGGCGGCCGGCGCGAACGCCTGCGTCCTGCACTACGCCGCCGGCAGCACCGCGCTGCGCGCCGGCGAGCTGTGCCTGATCGACGCCGGCTGCGAAGTCGACGGCTACGCCAGCGACATCACCCGCACCTTCCCCGCCGACGGCCGCTTCACGCCCGCGCAGCGCGCGCTGTACGACGTGGTGCTGGCTGCGCAACAGGCGGCAGCCAGCGCCACCCGCCCCGGCGCACGCCAGCGCGACGCGCACCACGCGGCGGTGCGCGTGCTGTCGCAAGGCATGCTTGACACCGGGCTGCTCGACCGCAACACCGTGGGCGATGTGGATGCGGTGATCGCGTCCGCCGCCTACCGTCAGTTTTACATGCACGGCACCGGCCACTGGCTGGGCCGCGACGTGCACGACGTGGGCGAGTACGTGTCGCTCGATGAGGCACCGGTCGAGCAGGCCGACTGGGCCGGCAAGCGGGTGCTGATGAAGCCGGCCCGCGTGCTCGTGCCCGGCATGGTGCTGACGCTGGAGCCCGGCCTGTACGTGCGGCCCGCGCCCGGTGTGCCCGAGCGCTTCTGGAACATCGGCATCCGCATCGAAGACGACGCGGTCGTCACCGACACCGGCTGCGAACTCATCAGCCGCGGTGTGCCGGTGACGGCCGACGAGATCGAGGCGCTGATGCGCGGCTGATGCGCGGCTGAGCGTGGCCCGCCGCGTTCAGATGAGTTGCAGCGCCTTCGCCCCGTTGTGCACGGCATCGACGACCAGCCGCCGGTCGAAGCTTGCCAGCTTGCCGCGGTGCGCCTGGGCCAGCGCCAGCAGGTAGCTGTCCGTCACCTGGCCGTGGCTGAGCAGCCGTTCGGGGTCGATGCGGGTGGTGTCCGTGAGGCTGATGTCATCGAGCCAGAAGGCATGGCCCGGCAAGGCGCGCAGCCGCGCCAGGATGCCGGCCACCGCTGCCGGCGTGCCCGGCGAGTTGGGGTAGCGCGGGTGGCCGACGATGCGCAGCAGGCCGTTCTCGGTCAGCGGGCAGGTGGCCCAGGCGCGGCGGCCGGTGTGGGCAAACCAGTCGTGCGCCGGCTCGTGCTGGACGTGGGTGGGGTCGATCAGCGCGATCAGCACGTTCACGTCGAGAAGGTAGGTCGTCACAGCAGGGGGGTCAGGGAAGGTCGTCGCGCAGCCGGTTGACGAGTTCGAGCGTGGCGGGCGCCACGCCGGCTTTGGCCGCCAGCAGCGGCACGCCGTTGCGCAGCCGGCTTCGCGGCGCCTCACGGCGCAGGGCCTGGCGCGCCAACTCGGAGATCACTTCGCCGAGGGTCTTGTTCTGGCGCTCGGCCAGGCTCTTGCTCGCGGCGAGCACGTCGTCATCGATGGCAAGGGTGGTTCGCATGGGCTGCACCTCAGACTGCATCAAACATCAAACATCACGCATCATACATCTGGCGCGGCAAGCGGCTCCGCCCGGGCGCTGGCACGCGCCCGGGCCGTTGGCAGCCACTCGACCGCGCGCAGGCGCTGTCTCCGCGCTGTCTCGGCGCGGCTTCAGCCAAGCGCATGCGCCGCAGCGCGCGTGCCCTGGTACAGCGCCTCTTCGAACACCGAGTAGCCCGACACGTCGGTGTGCGCGAAGTGCACGCGGCGTTGCGGCGCTGCCAGCGCGCGCAGAGCGGCGCTGCTGCGCAGGCCCGGCACGGGGATGCTCATGGCATGGCCGTAGCGCATCAGGTCGACCTGCGCCAGCTTGGACGGAAGGTCCGGATGCATGCGCGCCACGTCGGCCACCACCGCGCCGGCCCACGCCGACCAGGGCGCGCGCAAGAGCCGCGCGCGCTGCGCCAGCAGTTGCTCGGGCGTGTTCTCGCCGAGGGCCCAGTAGGCGGTGAGCACGGTCGGCCCGGGGAGGCTGCGCGTGCTCTGGTGCATGGCGTCGACATAGCCGAGCGAGGGCGGCGCCGTGCCGGTGCTGGAGGTGCCGCTGCCCGCGTCGTACATCACGTTGTCCCACGACGGCGGCGCGCCGGGGTGGTCGTCGAGGGCGTCGCGCAGCAGCAGGTTGCCGACCAGCCAAGGCGCGTGGCGCATCGCGGCGGCGGCTTGCCGCAGCGCGTCAGGCGGGGCGCTG
Source organism: Rhizobacter sp. (assembly GCA_025350965.1). GTDB lineage: Bacteria > Pseudomonadota > Gammaproteobacteria > Burkholderiales > Burkholderiaceae_C > LMDS01. The sequence goes on along the minus strand of JANXWV010000051.1, from coordinate 11,959 downwards.
AGCAGGCGCGCGGCGATGAACAGCGGCACGGCGAGGATGACCTGCGGCGCGGTCCAGCGCACCGTCTGCTGGGTGCGCGCGTCCCACACATCCACGCTCGCGTCGAAGCGGCCCTCAACGACGCGCAGCGCCACCGCACCGCTGTGCAGCCGCTCGCGCAACGGCTCGGCCAGGCGGCGCGCGAGCCAGGCGTTGCCTTCGGGCCAGGTGAGCACGCCGTCGCGTTCGGCCTGGGCGCGCGCGTCAGAGTCACCGGGCACATGAAAGCCGTGGCGGCTCGCGAAATAGTGCAGCCCGGCCCAGGCCGATACCTGCGCGGCGCCGGCACCGTAGTCGTCGCGACAGCAGTAGTCGAGGTACCAGCGCAGCGCGGGCGCGGTGATGTTCTGGGCATCGAGCCAGGCGGCGAAGGGCATGGCGTCGAGCGCGTCGAGCGCCGCGCTCCAGCGGCTGCGCGCGGTCGGCATGGCGAAGGCGCCGCCGGCGCCGTGGCGTTCGACCCAATCGGCGAACGCGCGGTACTGCGCCAGCGTGGCGGCCCGCTCGGCGGCCGGCAGGGCCTCGACCGGCGGCAACAGGCCGTCGTGCCAGTGGCCGGCGATGAACAGGCGCTCCTGCGGGCTGTGGCAGAGCGTGCGCTCGTCGTAGGTCGGCACACCGCGCTCGGTGCGCCGCAGGCCCAGCGATTCGAGCAGGGCGATGACCTCGACCGCGCGCTCGCCCGGCACCGGCAGGTAGTGCGCGCCGAGCGGGCACGCCATGCCGCCCAGCGCGTGGCCGCGGCTGTTGCCGCCGGCGGCGTCTTCCAGGTCGAAGACCTGCACTTCGTCGATGCCTGCACGCATCAAAGCGCGCGCCGCAGCCAGGCCGGAGATGCCGGCGCCGACGACCAGTGCGCCAGCGCGCCGCTGCGCCTGTGGTGCCGGCCCTGCGCCGGGTGCCGCGTCACGCACACGGTGGCCGCGCTCGGCATTCGCGCCGACCCAGCCGCCGGTGTAAGGCGGTGCCTCGGCGCTCGGCACGCAGCCTGCGAGCGGCAGCGCCGATGCGGCAGCGAGCACGCCGCGCCGGGTCCAGCGGCTCACTGGTGCACCTTGCCCCATTCGTCCTCGAAGGTCTGCACCAGCACCTGGTTCGACAGGCGGTTCACCTCGGTGGGCACGCGCGCCATGTCGAGCGGGAAGTCGAACAGGGCGGGCAGGTCGGCGATGCTCAGGAAGCGCAGGCCGGCAGGCAGTGCGGTGGGCATGCGGAACGGCCGCCGGCTCGCGATGATGAAACCCCATTCACCGAAGCTCGGAACGTGAGCGTGGTACGGCGTCGTCTGCAGGCCGGCCGCCTCGATGGTGGTCGCGACCGTCCAGAAGCTCTTGCGCGCGACCAGCGGCGAGGTGGTCTGCACCACCGCATAACCGCTCGCGTTCAGGTGCTGGTCGATCAAGCGGTAGAAGCTGCTGGTGTAGAGCTTGCCGATGGAAAAGTTGGTCGGGTCCGGGAAGTCGACCACGATCACGTCGTAGGTGGCCGCGTTCTGTTCGAGCCAGGCGAACGCGTCGGCATTCACCACCTTCAACTTGGGCGACAGCAGGGCGTCGGCATTGAGCGCGCGCAGCATGGGCGCGGTCGAGAACAGCTGCGTCATGTGCGGGTCGAGCTCGACCAGCGTGATGGTCTCGACGCTCGGGTACTTGAGTACCTCGCGGGCCGCCATCGCGTCACCGCCGCCGAGGATCAGCACGCGCTTGGCCGCCCCGTGCGCCGCCATGGCCGGGTGCACCAGCGCCTCGTGGTAGCGGTATTCGTCGCGCGAATGAAACTGCAGGTTGCCGTTCAGGAACAGGCGCACGCCCTGCTTGCTGGCCGTGACCACCACCCGCTGGTAGGGGCTGGTTTCGCTGTAGACCACGTGGTCGGCATAGAAGCGGTCCTCGGCCCAGGTGGTGATGTTGTCGGCGGCGAGCAGCGCGGCCAGCAGCGCGGCGACCACGGCGGCACACGCCACGCCGTGCGCTGCCACGCGCCGCAGCTCATGGCGGAAAAGCCACAACGCCCACACCGCCACCGCCGCATTGAGCAGGCCGAAGAACACGCCGGTGCGCACCAGCCCGAGCTGCGGGACCAGCAGCAGCGGGAACGCGACCGACACGGCCAGCGCGCCGAGGTAGTCGAAGGTCAGCACCTGCGAAACCAGGTCGCGCAGCTCGTAGCGCGCCCTGAACTGGCGCTTGATGATGCGCATGACGAGCGGGATCTCCAGCCCGACCAGGATGCCCACGAGCAGCACCAGCGCATACAGCGCGAATCGAAAGCTCGGCGCCGCGAGCGACTGCAGCATGAACAGCGCGGCCGGCATCAAGCCGCCGACCAGCCCCACCAGCAACTCGATGCGCAGGAAGTGCGCGACGAGTTGGCGCTCGAAGAAGCGCGACAGGTACGAGCCCACGCCCATCGCGAACAGGTAGGTGCCGATGACGGTGGAGAACTGCAGGATCGAGTCGCCGAGCAGGTAGCTCGCGAGCGTGCCGGCAGCCAGCTCGTAGACGAGGCCGCAGGCGGCGACGATGAAGACGGACGCGAGCAGCGCCACTTCGGCGGGCTGCACTTTCGCGGCAGGTTCGGCAGCAGGTTCGCCGCGCGCGGCAGCGGGCTCGTTCACGCCGTCAGCCGATCAAGGGGTTGCGCACGGTGAGCTGCGGGAAGCGGTTGAAGTCGCGGTCGGCCGACCAGAGTTCGCGCACCCCGTGGGCGACGCACAGGGCGGCAATGCGGGCATCGTGAACCATCGGACCCATGATTTGGCCGGCGTCAATGAACTCGCGCAGCAAGTTCCAATGGTCGGGTCCTTCGTGGAGCAACACGAGCCCGGGCGACGCAAGCCACGCCGCGATCTGCGCCAGTGCTGCTTCCTTGGGAGATGGCACTGAAAAGATGCGCCGGTTCGTGACCACGCCGTAGAACTCATGAACACAGGACCATGGAATGGCCCAGGCGTTTCGCCCTTCTGCGAGCCGCTCGACGAGGCCGCTTGCTGCTGGATAGAACTTGTTTTCGGCGCGATGGGCGTAGACAAGGATGTTCGTGTCGAGCGCGATCACGCGCCGCGCCCCTCGTAGAGGGCGTCGCGGATCTTGTCCCACGAAGCGTCCTCGAACTCTGGCGTCATGCCGGTGCCTTTGAAGCTGGCGTTGTGCAGCTTGAACGGCTTGGGCTTGCGCGAGCGCTCCGCCAGAACCTTGCGCAACCCTTGCTCGACCAGTGAGCGCAGGGTGTCACCGTCGCGCGCGGCGATGCGCTTGGCTTCGGCGAACAACGGGTCGGCGATGTCGAGGGTCGTCTTCATGAAAGTACCATGCCGGTAAGGGTGGCCCACATCGTAGCACCCAGCCACCCATATGCGCTAGCCATGCACGGCCGCCGCCACGATCAAGCCGATCGCAATGCACATCGACCCCACCACGATGGCGAGCGCCACGTTCTTCTTCTCGACGATCTCGTCCCACAGCCGGTACGGCGTGAGCTTGTCGACGAGCACGAAGCAGATCCAGAAGATCGCCACGCCGATCAGCGCGTAGATCACCGAGCCGGCAATGATGCCGGGCTTCAACCACTCGATTCCCATCATGGTGAACCTCCTGTGCTGCGTTGGAACGCGGGTTTGAAGAGGAGCGGCTTCACTTGTGGCCGCCCCCGCTGGAATAGCCGCCGAACGAGCCGCCGCCACTGCGAATGCCCCCGCCCGAACTGCCGCTGCGGTTGTTGGCCAGGCAGTTCTGGTACTCCTGCGAGGCCTCGCCGAAGGTCGCTCGCGTGTCGGCGCAATCGCTTGTCCCGCTGCTGCCACCACCGCAGCGGAACAGCATCAACAGCACCACGATCACGAACGCCCAGAACAGCAGCTTGACCAGGATCGATGAGCCGTTCAACACGGTCGGCAAGGCATCGCGCTGGAACGCGGCGCTCTTGTCGGGCGCGAGGCGGAAGGCCTTGATCACCGCATCGGCCGCGAGCTGCTCGCCGCTCGACCAGACGATTTCCGAGTCGGCCCCGCTGCCCGTCATCTCGCGGTTCAGGCGCTTCGCGGCAGCCGCGCCGGTGCCCTTGTAGTCGCTGTTGAAGGTACGCTGGTCGCGCGTGACTTGCCAGTAGAACTCGCCGAGCACGTACGTCACCTTGCCGGTGTAGTCGTAGAGCTTGCGGTACAGCGCACCATCGAGGCGAACGTTCTCGCCCACCTTCTCGGGCACGCCGGTGATCGGGGCCGACCAGCTCCAGCCGTCCTGCGCATCGATGATGAAGGCGAAGCCTTCGGTGCGGTGGTAGAGCAGGTACTCGCGCCAGAAGCTCTGCTCGTCGTCGGCCGTGGCGGCCACTTCGCAGCGCTCGACATAGCCGACCACCTGCCACGGCAACGGCGTGCCACGCGTGAGCGCCAGCGAGCCGGTCGTGCCGAGCGGGATCAGCGGCTCACCGCGGTTGGCCTGGGCGTAGTGCGCCAGGTCACCGCCGACGCCCTTCGACACATCGACCACCGCATGGCACTGGTGGCAGACGATCGACTGCGTACTCGCGAGCTTCACCTCCAGCGCCGCGCCGCAGCTCGGGCACTCGACGCCGCGCGCCTTGAGCGTCTTCTCGCTGATGCCGCCACTACCGCCGCTTCCGTCCACGAGGCCGGTCATCCGCAGCTCGCTGATCGCGACCGGCCGGCCGACCGACCATTTCACCGCCGCCGGGTTGCCGTAGTCGAGCGTGCCCACTTCGCCGCGCGTGTTGCGCAGGTCCGAGACGATGAAGCCTTTGTCGAGGACCGGCGTCGCCGGCAACTCGCCTTGCGCGGCGGTCAGCCTGGCCGCCGACACCGAAGCCACCGACCACGCCCGCCCTGCCACCAGCACCTGAGCGCCCACCTGCAGGCTGTCGGCGGCCGGCGCGGGGCCGCCGAGCGGCAGGTCGAAGGCCAGCACGTAGCGGCCGTTGTCTTCGCTCAGCCAGCCCGATTTGGAGGCGCCGTCACCTGCATCGAACAGCGCGTGCCACTCGTTCCATGTGCCGCCTTCGTACCGGTACTGCACCCGGCCGACGAGCGTGAACGCCGCGCCTTGATAGGTGCCGGAAGCGCCCAGTTGCAGTGGCGAGTGGTCGTCGAACAGCTCGGCGCTTTCGCCGATTCGGCGCAGCGCGTCGCCCTCGCGCACGACCGTGCTTTTGCAGAAGCTGCAGACCGCGAACGCCGACGCCGCCGACGCAAAGTCGACCGGCGCGCCACAGTTCGGGCACGCCGCGCGCCAGGCACGCTGCGGGGCGGGTTCGGTAGCCAAGAACGAGGCTGGGTGCGGAAGTGGCCTAGACCAGCTTCTTCAGCAGCTCCGCCTTCTTCGCGTCGAACTCTTCCTGCGTCAGGATGCCCTTGGCCTTGAGCTCGCCGAGCTTCTCGAGCGTGGCCATCACGTCCTCGGGCCTCACGCCTGCGGATGCAGCCGCAGGCGCGGCCGCATCGGGCGCCGCGCGCAAGCCCTGGTTCAGCTGCTGCGCCATCACCTGCCCCAGCGCCACGCCGGCGCCCAGGCCCATGGCGTCACCGACCACGCCGCCCTGGCCTGCGCCCTCGGCGAACTTCGGAATCGACTGCGCAGTCTGGTACTGCATGAACTTGCCCATGTCGCCGACCATGCCCATGCCGATCTTCTGGTCGAGGATTTTCTGCAGCTCTTCGGGCAACGATACGTTCTGCATCGTGACCGCTTCGAGCTTGAGGCCGATCTTCTCGAAGCTCGGTGCCGTGGCCTCTTGCAGTGCCTTCGCGAACTCGACCTGGTTCGCCGCGAGATCCAGGAAGGCCACGCCGCTCGACGCCACCGCATCGGAGATGTGTTGCAGCATCAACCCGCGCAGTTGGCCATCGAGGTCGGCCACGGTGTAGGTGTCGCGCGTGCCCGAGATCTCGGTGTGGAAGAGCTTCGGGTCACTGATGCGGTAGCTGTAATTGCCGAACGCGCGCAGGCGCACGGCGCCGAAGTCCTTGTCGCGGATGGTCACCGGCTGCGTCGTGCCCCAGCGCTGATCGACCTGCTGGCGGGTGCTGAAGAAGTACACATCGCTCTTGAACGGGCTCTTGAAGAGCTTGTCCCAGTTCTGCAGGTAGGTCAGTACCGGCAGCGTGGCGGTGGTCAGCGTGTGGCGGCCGGGGCCGAACACGTCGGCGACCTTGCCTTCGTTGACGAACACGGCCATCTGCGATTCGCGCACGGTCAGCGAGCCGCCGTTCTGGATTTCGCGGTCGTCCATCGGGTAGCGCCACGCGAGGGTGCCGTCACCCGCTTCGACCCACTCGATGATGTCGATGAACTGTTTCTTGATGAAATCCATCAGCGCCATGGCAGCGAACTCCCGGTGGTTGACCCCGACATCGAGGTACGGCAAATAATACGCCGCAGGGTTGCAATTCAACGCCCGCGACACGGTTGCAATTCAACCCCTACCAAGGACCGACGCTCATGGCCCCACGCTCGTTGAACATTGCCATCATCGGCGCCGGCCCGGTGGGCCTGGCGCTGGCCATTCACGCCGCCCACGCACTGCCGGATGCGACCATCACGCTGTTCGATGCGCGGCCGGCCGAGAAAGACGTGTCGGGCGACCCGCGCACGCTGGCGCTGTCGCTCGGCAGCGTTCAATTGCTCGAACGCCTGGGCGCATGGCGCACCGATCTCGCCCAGCCGATTCTCGAAGTGCATGTGTCGCAGCAGCCGCCCTCGGCGCCGTCCTTCCTGCCCGCATTCATTGCCGATGCGATCGGCGAGCCTGCGCTGCGCATCCGCGCCGTCGACGAGGCGGTGCCACTCCTCGGTGCGGTGCTCAGCTACGGCAGCATCGTGGCGCCGTTGCAGCAGGTGTGGATGGCCGCCGAAGCGACTGAGCCGAAGCGCTTGCGCAGCCGCTTCGGCACGGCGGTGGCCGCGATCAAGAACCTGGCAGGTGCCGTGGAAGTGGACGCCGGTATCGCCGAGTCGTTCGACCTGGCCGTGGTCGCCGAAGGCGGCGTGTTCGCCGAGCAGGCGCGCAAGGCCTTGACGCACAACTACGAGCAAACCGCCTGGGTCGGCACGGTGTCGTTCGCGGACGTGCGCAGCGCTGCGCAAAAGGGCGTGGCCTACGAGCGCTTTACCCGCCACGGCCCGGCCGCGCTGCTGCCGCTGAAAGACGGCCGCGCCGGCCTGGTGTGGTGCGTGCCGAGCGGCGACGACCCGGTGCGCGAGCTGAGCGACTCGCAGCGCATCACGGTGCTGAACGACATCTTCCACGCGGCGGTCGGCCGCATTGCCGGCATCTCTGCGCTCAAGCAGTTCCCGCTCGGCCTGAACGCCGAACGCACGCTGACCGACGGCCGCACCGTGCGCATCGGCAACGCCGCGCAAACGCTGCACCCGGTCGCCGGCCAGGGCCTGAACCTGGGGCTGCGCGATGCGTTCGAGCTGGTGCAGTCGCTCGGCCGGAATGCCGATGTCGACGCGGTGCTGCGCGGCCTCGAATGGCAGCGCGGCCCGGACCGCTGGGCCATGATCGCCGCGACCGACTTTCTCGCCCGCAGCTTCACCTGGAAGCTCCCCGGCGCAGGCGCGGCGCGAGGCCTCGGCATCGCGGCCTTGCAGGCGCTCGGGCCGGTCAAGTCGGCGCTCGCGCGGCAAATGATGTTCGGGTCGCGTTGAGTGGCCAAGTTCGCTGCTGCTGCAGCCTTTAACCGCGTGCGCGCCGCTCAAGTTGCAGCGCAGTCGGCCGATCAGACTGGGTGATGAACGCCCCGCCCGCAGTCGCTCCAGCAGCGCGGCCTGCATCCGACCTTGCACAGCTGGCCGCGTGGATGGCCATTGCCGACCCGTTGGAAAACGCGTTGCCCGCCGACGCCTGCGCTGCCGCGCACCGTGCGCGCGAACTGGCTGCGCATTTGCAGCGCCCGCTGGAACAGGGCCGCGCCGGTGCCTGGCACTGCGCCCATCTGCTGCGCCTCGGGCGCCATGCCGACGTGTTGCGCGAGGCGCAGCCGCTGCTCGCCGGGCTGCTGCAACACGCAGAGCTCGCAGCCGAGCGCAGAGACCTGCTGCGCGTGCTGACCCTGTCGGCCAGCGAGACAGCCCACTTCGACATCGCCCTCGACGCTGCGCACGAACTCGTGCGCATCACCGCCGCACTCGACGAAGACGGCCCGGCGCTGGCGGCGACCTTCGCGCTTGCCGTCTGCTTCGAGCGCATGGGTGACGGTTGGCAAGCGGCACGCTTGCTGACGCAGGCCATGCGCGATCACAGCGGCGGAGCCGATGCGTTGCCGTTGATGATGGCGCAGAACGGCCTTTGCGCCACGACGCTGGGCTTGGTCTACCAGATTCTCGGCACCGACGCAGAACCCGAACTGACCGCACTGCTGACCAGCGCGCGAGCTGCTGGTGAAGCGGCGCGGGTGTTGTTCGAGCGCCTGCCCAACCCGGCCTACGAGGCGGCGATATTGCTCAACCTCGGCGAGATACTGGTGCACCAGGGCGACCAGGCAGCGGCCGAGCCGCTGCTCCGGCGCTCATTGGCCGTTGCGGTGGCCGGCGGCCTGCGGGCTCACGAGTGGCGCGTTCGGGTTTCTATGGCGCACTGGCTGATCGCAAGTGGCAACGCGGGGCAACAGGCACTGACCAGCATGGAGGCGCTGCTTGACGACATGGGCGTGGCGGCGCCCCAGGAAACCGCGATTCGCGCCCACCACGCCGCCTACCGCGCCAGCCGCCAGCTCGGCCTCGACGCCTCGGCGCTGAAGCACCTCGAGGCCGTCGAGCGCATGAACCGCCAGCGCACCATGACGCAGCTGCGCGCGCAGTCGCGGTTGTTCGTGACGCGCTCCGAGGCGCAGCGTGCGCAGTGGCAGGCCGATCAAGCGCGCCAGGACGCGCGACACCACCGCGAGCGGGCGGCCGAGTTCGCCGCCAGCGCTGAGCGCGATGCCTTGACCGGGCTGGGCAACCGGCGCCACCTCGAACGGCGTTGCGCCGAGCTGCTGCCCGCCGCCCAGCGCGACCGCCAGCCGCTGGCGCTGGCAGAGATCGACATCGACCACTTCAAGGCCATCAACGACGCGCATGGCCACGCTGCGGGCGATCAGGTGCTGGTCGCGTTGGCGCAATTGCTGCGCGACAACACCCGCGCCTGGGACGTGCTGGTGCGCCACGGCGGCGAGGAATTCGTGGTGGTGCTGCCCGGCATGGGGCCGGAGCAAGCGGCCGAGGTCTGCGAGCGGCTGCGCCAGCGGGTGGCCACCCACACCTGGCCCGAGTTCGGCGGGTCGCCGTTGACCGTGACGGTCAGCATCGGCCTGACCGCCACGCCGCCGTTCGACGTGGCCGCGCTGATGCAGAGCGCCGACGAGGCCCTGTACCGCGCCAAGCATGGTGGGCGGAACCGGCTGTGCATCAACGGTCAGGCTTGAGCGGTCGAGCTTTCAGGTCACCACCGTCGGCGCAGTGCGACCGGTGCGCTCGGTGATCCCGGCCAAACTGTCCGCCAGCGCGATCAGCGGCGCGAGTGCCGCTTGCGTCTCGACGGTGTGCTTCGCGGCATCTGCCTCGAAGCGTTCGAGGTACACGCGCAAGGTCGCGCCCTCGGTGCCGGTGCCCGACAGCCGGAACACGATGCGCGAGCCATCGGCCAGGCCGATGCGAATGCCTTGCGCCGTGCTGACCGAGCCGTCGATGGGGTCGGTGTAGGCGAAGTCGTCGGCGCTCGTGATGTGCGCGTCGCCAATGCGTTGCCCTGGCAGCGTGGCGAGCTGTGCGCGAAGGTGCGCCATCAGGCCGTTGGCGGCCGCCGTGTCCACGCCTTCGTAGTCGTGGCGCGAATAGACGTTGCGGCCGAAGCGCTGCCAGTGTCCGCGCACGATGGCCTCGACCGACTCGCCACGCACCGCGATGATGTTGAGCCAGAACAGCACCGCCCAGAGGCCGTCTTTCTCGCGAACATGGTCGCTGCCGGTGCCGGCACTTTCTTCGCCGCACAACGTCACCTCCCCGGCATCGAGCAGGTTGCCGAAGAACTTCCAGCCGGTCGGGGTTTCGAAGCAGTTGATGCCCAGCACATCGGCCACGCGGTCGACCGCCGCGCTCGTGGGCATGGAGCGCGCCACGCCCTTCAAGCCGGCCGCGTAGCCCGGCACGAGGTGCGCGTTCGCGGCGAGCACCGCCAGGCTGTCGCTGGGGGTCACGACGAAGCGCCGGCCGACGATCATGTTGCGGTCGCCGTCGCCATCGCTGGCGGCGCCGAAGTCGGGCGCACGCTCTGGGCTCGATCCTTGGGCATTCATGACCTTCATCAGGTCTTCCGCATAGGTCGGGTTCGGGTCCGGGTGGCCGCCGCCGAAGTCGGGCAGCGCCATGCCGTTCATCACGCTGGCGGCCGGCGCGCCCAGGCGCTTGACGAAGATCTCGTGCGCGTACGGGCCGGTCACGGCATGCATGGCGTCGAAGCACATGCGAAAACCCGGCGAACGCAGCAGCGTGCCGATCTGACCGAAGTCGAACAGCGTGGCCAGCAGGTCGGCGTGGTCATCCACAGAATCGATCACCTCTACGACCATGCCGGCCACAACGCTGGTGCCTTGCGTGGTCAGGTCGATGGCGGGTGCCGCAACGCTCAGCGTACGCGTGATGGCCAACGTATTGGCGTAGATCGCCTCGGTGATCTTCTCGGGCGCCGGGCCGCCGTTGCCGGTGTTGTACTTGATGCCGAAGTCGCCGTCTGGCCCGCCCGGGTTGTGGCTGGCCGACAGGATGATCCCGCCGAACGCCTGGTGCTTGCGAATGACGCAGCTCGCCGCCGGTGTCGACAGAATGCCGTTCTGGCCGACGAGCACGCGCTTGAGGCCATTGGCTGCGGCCATGCGGAGGATGGTCTGGATCGCCCGGTCGTTGAAGTAGCGGCCGTCACCGCCCAGCACCAGCGTCTGGCCTTCCTTGCCCTCGAGCGAATCGAAGATCGCCTGCACGAAGTTCGCCAGGTAGCCGGGCTGCTGGAACACGGTCACCTTCTTGCGCAGGCCGGAGGTGCCGGGTCGCTGGCCGGCGACGGGGGTGGTGGGAACGGTCCGGGCGGCAGATGTCATGCGAACTCCGTGGGGCGTCAGAAGGTCGGTGGCTGACGGGACTCGATAATAGGCAAGCGGCGCTTCGAGCCGTGCGACGGCGCGCAAAGCCGTGGAGACTGGCGATGTTGATGATCTGCGGAGAGGCCCTGCTCGACGTGTTCCAGGGCGAGCCGACGCGCACCGGCATGGCGCTGGACGCGAACGTCGGCGGCTCGCCCTTCAACCTCGCGGTCGGGCTGGCGCGGCTCGGCCAGCCGGCGGCGTTCTTCGGCGCGATCTCGACCGGCTTCGCCGGCGAGCGGCTGATGCGCGCGCTCGTGGCCGAGGGCGTCGACACGCGCGCAGTCGCGCGCACGCAGGCGCCGACCACGCTGAGCCTGGTCGGCCTGGACGCGCAGGGCGTGCCCTCGTATGCGTTCTACGGCGAGGGCTGCGCCGACCGGCTGGTGCACGCCGCCGACCTGCAGCGCGTGCCGACCGCGCTGACCCTGGTGAACCTCGGTTCGTACGCGACGGTCGTCGAGCCGGTCGCGTCGACCCAGCGCGCGCTGGTGCAGCGCGAGCGCGCGCGCGGTGCCGCGGGCGCGCTGATCGCCTACGACCCGAACGTCCGCCTGAACGTCGAGCCCGATCTGGCGCGCTGGCGGGCGCAGCTGGACTGGATGCTGCCGCGCACCGACCTGCTCAAGATCAGCGACGAAGACCTCGGCCTGCTGTTGCCCGGCACCACGATCGACGCCTTCGCCGCGCGGGCACTGGCCGCCGGTGTCCGGCTCGTCGCGGTGACGCGCGGCGCGCAGGGCGCGGTCGGCTGGAACGCGCAGGGCCGGGTCGCGATGGCCCCGG